>CAIVQA010000115.1 GCA_903907935.1 uncultured Francisellaceae bacterium | reverse complement strand
TTATTTGCTAAAACAGCTACTATCTCTGCTAAGCAATCATCAACAAAAGTTACCACATTAGATCTTAAAAAGATTAAATATATTAACAAAGTTTATGATAGTGGGGTTGCTATTTCCGGAACTTTGGCTGAAAAATATTTAAGGGAATTTAGGTGTGTTACTGGTAATATTCCGAATGACTTTAGATTTTGTGCTAAGTTAAAGCACCAGGATTTAAATAAATTTGTGCCGGCACTCCTAGCGCCAATTAAAAATAAAGAAGATCAGATCCAAGGAATAGTGCGAATTTTTTTAAATAAAGATGGCGGTAAGTTAAACTCTACCTATATAGACAATAATGGTAATACACAATCAGCCACAGTTAAGGCTAATTTAGGTAGTGTAGTTAACGCAGCAGTTGTAATTAACCAAGGTAATAACAATAACACAATATATATTGCTGAAGGAATTGAAACCGCATTGAGTATTGCTCAAGCCAAGCCAGCTGAAAAAGTTGTTGCTGCTCTGTCTGTTTCTAACCTTAAAAACGTACCATTACTAACTGAGACTCAAAAAGTAGTTTTATGTGCTGATTATGATGGTGCTAATGCTATTTCTACTAAAGCGTTATTGGCAGCAGCTAACTTTTATAAAGAACGTGGTTTACAAGTTGCTATTGCTTATCCTGAAAATATTCCTGGAATGAGCAAGGTTGATTTTAATGATGTGTTAAAGCATTTAGGAACTCTTTCAATAACAAGATCATTACAAAATGCAAATGTGGTACCACAAAAATTACCAGAAATTACTAAAGCTACGGAATTAAATAATTTATCAACAACTAAAATGCCAGGTGTAAACAAGGAGCTAACCAGATGAAAAGTATAAGTATTAGGTTTAACAATGATTTAGCTAATTGGATCACTGATTGCGCTAAAAAGGCGCAGATCAGTATCTCAGAATTTATTCGGAATTTATTGTATGAAAAAATGCAACAAGGTTCCATTACTCTTAGTCATATAAAAAATACTAAGATCGGGGTTATTAATAAGAATTCTAAAAGTAAGATGGGATATATTATTTTTACAGCTAAGTTATTAGAAAAATTTGTGTTAACCATCCAAGAACAAGGAGAAACTTTACGTAATATTGCCTTTGAAGAAACAGAAAATTTGTTGAATCAATTAAACTTTAATGACAAAGGACAGCGTTTTTGTATTAGGTTAGAAGATCCATTATTCAAATGGCTAAGTAATGAAGCTGCCAGACTACAATTAAAAATTATAACTTTAATGAGGGAAGTCGTTGAACATGCCTCTATGCAAAGTAATTCTATAGTAGATGTAGAGTTATCTGATCCGAATTTACAGAAGATGGCTATGGAACATCAAATTAATGCTTGTAAGTTACTTGAAAAGTTAGTTCATAAAACAATTGACGATGCTCCAATTGTCATTGAAGAGATCCGTTTTAAAACTGAGAATGTACTTTTAAAGCTATTTCCAGAACAACATAAATTTTTATAGACTACATGACTTAAACAACACTAAAGTCTTTATTGGAACAATTAATTCAGATCTGGTACTGTTTCCCTGCATAATGCAAAATACTTACTAACTTGGAAACATACAAGGAACTTTATTGTTATGAGCAAAAGCCGAAAATATGTAAATAGTATGCTGTCTAGCATCCAATTTTTAAAAGCTAAATATGAAAATATTAAAAACGATATTGTTAGTCTAACTAGTTTAGCGGAGTACGAACAGACTATAAAACATTATGATACTTTGAAGTTAAAATTGTCAGCAGAACTACTTTCTCTGCCAGTTGGTTATCGATATACAGGAAAATTCTATATCAAAAAACCATATGTGCTTCCGGTTGCGTTTAGAGAAGATTTAGTTTCTTGGCTGATTGAAAGTGGTGTTGAACCCAATGATTATTCCTACCATCGAACTCTTTTTAAAGTACCGAAAGAAGGTTCTGAATTTGAGCTAAAAAGGGAAGATGCTGAGCCTGTTTATAATTAAGCTTCAAATACCTCGCAATAAAATTTATAAACTGCCAAATAAAAAACCATTATAGTTATAAATGTAGTTAAGTAGATTTTGCACTATAAAGCTCTATTTTTTTGTATGCTAAAATATGCCATTTGTATGTTGATGTATGCTAATTGTATGCCCATTTTATGCCATTTGTATGCTAATGTATGCCAACACCATTTTTGTGTTTTGGGAAAATTTCTTATAAATCAACAAGTTGTAACCAATAAGCAATTTGGCATAAAATAGGCATACAATTAGCATACTTTTGCATACAAATTTTATTGTAGCCATTTAAAATTTTTGCTTATCTATTTTTTTAAGTTTATTCTGATTTTTACAGCCTTTTTGAAGAAAGCGCTATGGTGCGTTCGGTGTAAAAGGGCTTTTGGGTTTGGGTTCACTAGTTTTATTTTGTTTGTTGTGGTTTAACTTTTTAAGTTTAGAGAGATTTTTACAGTAATAAAAAGGGTGAGCTTAGCTGCGAGGCAACTCCTAAAAGCGTAAAATTTATTGATTGCTAATTTTTATAATGTATCGTGCTTAATAACAAAAAAGGTTAAATTTTATATCAACCTTTTTTGTTACTTACCTTAAATAAAGCTATACTAAAATCCTAAAATATGGCTGGACATTTGGTCAAGTACTTTAGCGGCAAACCTGTAAGGATCAGCTAGAACGTTTCCAAATATTGCATTAGAAGTTTTGTTATAAGAATCAGCTGGAGCCCATGGTTCAGTTATTAAATCATTAGTTTTTAGGTATTCCCATATTTTAGTTCTGATGAAATCTAAAAATTTTTGATCCCAAGTTGTTCTAAGATCTGCTTGTGCTTGTGGAATATCATGAATATTATTTTTTCCTTTAAAAGCCTCTTTATATTGGTTTTCCAAAAACATAGAGCATTCATCAGCTAAAGTTGGTTTGCCGTCTTTATTCCATCCTACTTGACCGTTAATTTTAAGTAATTCTTTAGCAAACACTACAGCTGTTTCTACTTCTTGTTCCCATCTGTAATGTTTGTCTTCAAAATAATCTAGTTCATCAACACTATATTCTAATAATGCTAATAATGATTCAGAGATAGATTCGTGTGTAAATTTATATTTAATATACATTTTTTTATATAGTTCTTCTTCAACCTCATTAAACATGTCAAAGTCACTTTCTGTAAAATTGGTAAAAAAATGTACGCCATTATCAAAATCTATGTCAAATTCGGAGATCTTCTTCCTTATTAGGCAATCAAATTTTGAATGAAATTCTTGTGCAAATAGAGTTTGGTAGTTTTTTAACTCTTTCAATGAGGTTACAAACTTTTGGTTACGTTTTTTCCATTTACGACTCCATTTAGCTAATTTTTGATCAATTTCAATTTCATAATCTTGAAAAGCTTGAAAACGCTCTCCTATAGTAGCTAATTTTTGATCACCATTCACATCAACTTTACAGCCTTGAAAACACTTTTCTAGAGGGGCACCATTTAAATAAAATTTAATTTTTTCATTTATTTGATCTTGGAAGGTAACATTAATTACACTGATTGAATTGTTTGATATAATATCTGTAGACATAGTGTGCCGCAGAAGTGGTAATGGTGGTTAGTTTATGATGAATTAATAGCTATTGCACAAGCTGCATAGAAGATGAAGGTAGGCCCTTCAAGGTCGGTTTTCAGAGACAGACTTTAAACCACCTTAAGCTTCTGTAGACAAAAGCTATGGGAGTGAGCGTTAAGGAAAAGTCATACTAGATGTGGCAGGTGAGTTCTAGAAAGATGAATAAAACTGAACTACTGTTGACGCGCCGTAAAGATAGTTAACGACATCGAAATTGAGATCGTATGTCTATCTCAAGATCAGCCTATAAGAAATCTGGTTACTGTATAGGCGATGTCCGGCGTATAGGTAGCATGAGTCTAGATCAGGCTTTTATGTGGAACTGCGGGAACCAGGAGCTTTGATGTTAAGGGAGAAATTCAAGTAGGTGAAACTATAAGAATCAGAGTACCGAAACAAAGCACTGGGGCGGATCAACTCGTAGTAGTGGTGAAGGCTAGTAATGCAGCTGGAGCGAAGGGGTTGAGTTAAGTAGTTTTAAACATTGTTCAACTGATTAGGAGGAAACTTTGGATAAAACAAAACCATTTGTTATTACTAAGCAATTAGTCATGGATGCCTATAAATTAGTAAAAGAAAACGCAGGATCTGCAGGTGTAGACCGACAATCAATTGCGGATTTTGAAGTAAAATTAAAAGATAATCTTTATAAGCTTTGGAATAGGATGTCATCAGGAAGTTATTTTCCACCTCCGGTGAAAGCGGTGCCAATTCCAAAGAAAACAGGCGGTGAGAGGATCTTAGGTGTGCCAACTGTAGGCGATCGGATTGCCCAAACGGTTGTCAAATTAATGTTTGAACCAAAAGTAGAACCATATTTTTACAATGATTCATACGGTTATAGACCGAAGAAATCGGCACTAGATGCAGTAGGGATCACTCGGGAGAGGTGTTGGAAATATGATTGGTGCTTAGAGTTTGACATTAGAGGATTATTTGACAACATATCTCACCAACTGCTTATGAAGGCCGTTAGAAAACATACAGATGATAAATGGGTCATACTTTATATTGAAAGGTGGTTAAGAACGCCAATGCTAATGCCAGATGGAAGTCTAGTAGACAAGACAATAGGTACTATGCAAGGCGGGGTGACTAGTCCGGTATTAAGTAACCTGTTTTTGCACTATGTTTTTGACAGTTGGATGTGCAGAATGCATAGTGATACTCCATGGTGTCGCTATGCAGATGATGGGCTAGTACACTGTAAAACAGAACAAAAAGCAAAGCAATTACTTGCAGAGCTTAAAGTGCGTTTTGAAGAATGTGGGCTAGAACTTCATCCTGATAAAACCAAAATTATTTATTGTAAAGATAGTAACAGAGAACAAGATCATACTGAAGTTAAGTTTGATTTTCTCGGTTATACTTTTCGTCCGAGAAGAGTAATTAATAACCGAACTGGACAACTTTTTACAAGTTTTACTCCTGCCGTAAGTAAGAAAGCCGTTAAGGATATGCAAGCTACAATAAAGGGATATGGTTTTGGGAAGCGAACAGAGTTGGAAATAGAAGATATTGCAAATAGAAGCAATCCAATCTTAAGTGGTTGGATAAATTATTATGGGCGATATAATAAATCTTCACTATATACAGTTCTCAGATACTTCAATAAAACTTTAATAACTTGGATCATGCGGAAGTACAAGAAAATAACCAGTAAAACAAAAGCTATTAAGTTTCTCGAACATATTCTTAAAGAGAAGCCTAACCTTTTTATACATTGGGAAATAGGAATGACAGGTGCGTTTGCTTAATGGGAGCCGTATGAG
Organism: uncultured Francisellaceae bacterium; assembly: GCA_903907935.1. GTDB lineage: Bacteria > Pseudomonadota > Gammaproteobacteria > UBA6186 > Azoamicaceae > UBA6186. The sequence continues at coordinate 584 of CAIVQA010000115.1, read as the reverse complement.
TCGAGAGATTCACGTACAGGTTCTGCGAGAGGCTGGCGGGGAAGATCCGCTGGTCTACTCACCACTTAAACTCCGTATAGTTTGGTTGTGTTTAGGGATGTTAGATATGTTCAGTATCTTTACATCCCGTCTCTGTTTTTTATGAAACATTAAAGATATTATAGCAAAAATAAAAATTTTTACCAATGATTTTTTACATTCTTCTCTATTTTTATAGGGTTTTTTAAATTTTTTATAATATCATATTTTGTTTGTGCTGAATTTTCCATAACTAGTTAATAACAATACTATTGTGTTAACTAGAAAAAACTGATAGCATTATAGAAATAGGCAACCTAATTAATTTGGTTCTGGTTGCTTGACCAGTATAAGTTTTTGGTATTGGAATTAAATTTTTGCACCTTACTGGTGTTAATAAAATATTTTTTACCACAATAAATTTATGAACGATTTATCTTGCTGGGAAACAAAATTTAAATATTGTTGCTACTCAAAGCGACTATTATCAAAACTTTTATTACTTAATAAAATAGCAAAGCAAAAAATAAATATTTTAGAAGTTAAAAAAGCTATTTACTATGCCA
>CAIVQA010000114.1 GCA_903907935.1 uncultured Francisellaceae bacterium | reverse complement strand
TGTTCGATAATAGTATGTTGTTCAAGATAAGTGCCATTTTTCATTTCGACTTCGTATCTTATTTGGTTATTTTGATTAGAATTGGCATATTGGAGATGTTGTAAAGAAGTAGCAGCTTTAGCTTGCATATGCTCAAGCACCTTGCTTTTACCTTGATTTAAAATATCAACAGAAATATCCCATATTTCTGTAAATTTTTTATTGTATAAAAGTATTTTATTATCTTCATCAATAATAATAATTCCTATTGGTATAATTTCGATAGTTTCTTTTATCAATAAAAACTCTTCTGATAATGATTTAGAATTACTCATTATATTCCTTAATATTTACAAAACTTACAAACTTAATATTAATTTTAGTTAATCAACATGTAAATATCTAGGTGGTTATACATCGTTTTTTTGGCTCAAAAAAACACAGCGCGGTTACACTTATTTCATCATAAGACACTGAAATTATTGAGCGTTAGTGAATAAATATTTACTTTTTGTATAATCGATACTTTTTAAATTCTAACAGAAACAAGTTTTCCTAAATCTAACATCCTATTTAAAGCTAAAGAAGGATCTATGGTTATGAAGCGCTTCGTTATTTGGGGAATACTAAAAACATTGCGACAGAACCAATATTAATGTAAAATAATAAAAAAACAAAGTATGCACATACATTTAATGGGATAATAGTTATGATGAATGAAGTAGAACAATATTATACTAGACCACCAAAAGATGATGAATCCATGTGTGGTAAATACAAAAGATTAAAGACAAGACAGAATCGTGAATTTTTAACAGCATTCGGTATGCTAGCAACACCGCCGCACACCATGATATTAAAACCAGAGACTATATCATACAAAAACTTAAAACCTGAAAGACACTCAAAACTTCTTGAATTAACCGAGCAAGAGATGAGGGATTTAAATGAAGAGATAAGCTATTTATCCGAAGAAGATCGTCTACGTTTTGTTGGTACACAAAAAAATTCTATGTTGCACCACTCGACGTTTCGCTTTGCCAAGATCTAAAGCAACCTGCACTTACAATGCAGACAAAGAAGAGACACGTCTTCTCGAATTAAGCAGCATTTTTAATTTTGTTGTGGATATAAAGGCACTCTGTATACTTTAAACCCAATAGATCAATATCATTTTAAACCAAGCTTTCTTCTAAGTTAAAATTGTGCGCATTGTTCTTTACAGCTACAGATCGATTTTTTATTTTAGTAGCAGTATGATCTATTTTTAATAATTCCCTAGTTAAACTATCAACATCTGTCTTAGCTATGGTTGGTTTAATTTGATCAAAAATTGTTTTACCTCTAGCTATCGCATTTGGAAATTCTTGAGAAGTTCGAATATAGGATTGTAATAAATGTGGCGCATATAAAGGATGTTTACTTAACATATGCAACGCATCTTGCGATAAAATGGTTCTCGCATCATATTTATTTACTAAAATTTTAAATTGGATATTAGTATTATAACTTTGTTCTAATTCTTTTATAGAGTTACAAGTTATTTTAAGCCCAGATAACGCAAAATTTTCAGGTACTACTGGAGCCACAACTAGATCTGCAGCTAAAGTAATCGCAGCTACTGATTGGCCTAAATTTGGGGGACAATCTACTACAATTAAATCATATTCTTTCTTTAGTTCTGTAAAATGTTCCCGGTATACCATCTCTAATGGTAATTGTTTTAATTTAATAACATCATCAATCAAAGCATTCTCTATTCTACTAGCTAACAAAAATAACCCTGGATATACTTTAGTAACTGCCTGCTCATAAGAATATCCCTCTGCCAAAATATCTATTATTACTGGGTAATTTTCAGCATTAATCCCAAAAGTATGAGTCAAATTACCTTGTTGATCTAAATCAACACATAGAACTTTTAACCCATATAAATTTGCCCTAACTGCAAATGCTGAAGCTAAAGAAGTTTTTCCAGTCCCACCTTTAACAATTTGGAAAGCTATTACTTGAGGATTTTTTTCTAAATTAAAAAAATCTCGTGCTGAGGTATGCCCAAAATACGCTAAATTTGATGATTTATAAAAAGGTAATTTTAGCTCTTCTAGCCTGGTAACTACCTGTTTTTCAGAAATACTTAAAGCCAACCCAGCTTCTTTTAGAAGCATTTTTGGATCCATCATAAGAAATCCCTTTCTTAATAAATTAACATAAACATTATAGCTCATGCTTAAAATGCTATACTATTTATTATACACTGATCACACATGAGATTTAGGAACTCTAAAAAAATAATTCGCTGAACTCGCCCTACGCTTAACAACGCTAACAGCCAGCAGCATGGGGCTCAAACACCGCTCATTATTTTTTTTAAATTCCTAAATCTCATTAATTGAGAGTGTATACTAACCCACACATAAATTAATAACATATGCCACCAACACCTAAACCTACAATGCATGAAGCTTTTAAACGAATAGACGGCTATACGTCTGATCATATCGCACAAGATATACAGTTTACCGAAAAGTTTGAAGAGGGAAAAGAAGCTACATTACGTGTCAAAACTTGGAATTTAATGAATAAATGTCGTCCTAAAGATAAAAAACCAGGTAGCTATGCTAATAATCCATTTAACATACCGGAAACAATGCCACAATTTTACGCTAGAAGAAAAGCTCAATATGATGAGTTAATTGCAGAATTAACAAAAGCTAAAAAAGATGGGAAACCTTTTGATTGTATTTTTCTACAAGAAGTAGATGACCTTGCATTTGAACCATGGACACCACAAGGAAGCAATTCTACTGAACAAAAATACTTTAAAGAACTTAAAGAAGACTTTAAGGAGCGTTTAAGTAAACTAGGACTTGAAATGCAAATAAGCCCAAAGAAGAAGGGGCAAAAACCATTAGTAACAATAATAAATACCGACAAATTAGATTTAAGAAAAGATACGGAACCACATGGTGTTTTACCAGTTGGTGGTACTAATACCGGATTTGCATTACCAGTTACCCACAAAGGTACTGGTAAACCATTTGATTTAGTTAACCTACATTTAGGGTATGAACATGATTATAAAGAAGAAATATTAAAGCTTCAGTTTGAAAATATTGCAAAAGGAGTATCAAAAATCATGGGTGGGGATACTAATCATGATCCATCCAATTCAGAGATGGTAGGATTAATTGCTAACCCAAACCATCCAACAAATATTGATGCTAGTGATAAAGAGAAAGATTATCAGCATTTAACCACAAAGGATCCTAGAACTAAATCTACAAAAGCATATGACGGTTTCTTTGTAAATCCAGGCGGATCTGGTTCCAAATTACAAGTAGATGAATTACCCGGAAAATATTTTAGTATATCTACTAATGGCACTGTAAAATTAATAGATAAAAAAACACTACAACGTATTTCCTGTCCACCTCCAGCACAGGGAGTCCCTTGGGTGGATCCGGAATATTGGAAGGCACTTATTGATAATAAAAATATTATTCTAAGAAGCAACGGAGAATATTATTTTAATAGAAATAAACCTTTACCAGCTCGAACAAAAATAGAACCATCGATGGGTGTTGCAACAGGTGATACTCCGCCACAACCATCTAAAAAATCATCACCTTTAGATCCACTAGCCGCTAAATTCACTACTACCTCATGGGAAAGTTTCTTAAAGACAAAACAACAAGATCCAAAAACTCCTAACACTATCGTTATTAACAATAATAAAACTGTTAAATTTAATATTTCACCACCAAACCCATTTGATCAAAAAACAATTATTAAAATACAATCTGAAAATAATGCTGTGCCACCACTAGCTGTTATAGAAGAAAATCCAAAAAACAGTACTTCAACTATAACATGCCCAATAAACCATCAAGATGCAAAATCACCAACAATCAACCAAGACCAACATGCATTATTTTTATTATTTCTAGAAAAACACTCTAATAAAGAATCACCACCAACAGTAACAATTAATGGTTTTCCTCCACAAGATTTATTAAAATTTTTAGAGAAATTTAAGCAATCTGATCCGCAAATATTTGTTAATCTAACCTTACCAAAGGATGCAAAACAGTGTCTTTATAGTGTTAAGAATAAAGATGGAACAACTGAAGAAAAAAGCTATTCACAAAAAGAGTATGAAGATCTTAAAGCAGCTATAAATAATATTAATAATAGGACACCTGATCCTGTTACTGCTCGCCGCCGCTCAAATCCCTAACTCAAATTTTATTTGATTATGACCATTCTTTTGCAAAGGATCTTGTTGCTGCTCATTAATCTCTCCTTTACCATCAGGCTCATGGATCACTGTATTTATGATCCTACCCAATCCAAATACCGCATAAATCCATAATATAATCGCTACTAATACAATTACTGCAACATAAGGAACCGTACCGGATATATCTCTATCTAGTAATAAAAATAATATTAAATAAATTAAAGATCCACCAGATTTACCAAATCTAGAAGCTAAACCATCTACCACTGCTTTAGCCTTGCGTTGATTTTCTTTGGATAACGGAATAAATGCAATTTCTTTAGTTTCATCAAATACAGTATATTTACATGCTCTACCGAAACAAATTTGCGCTGATCCTAAAAATAAGAAGAAGTTAGCAGGATTTGCTACAAAATTAGCAATTATGTCCATAATCATTGTGCCATCAAATACTAATCCAGAAAAAAATCCTAAACTTGTTATAAACCAGATCACTGGTGTAATTAAGGCAGTAATCGTCCACCCATAATAACGAATAACATTACCAGAAAGAATAAACGCAAAAATTACGGCAATTACTCCTGTCATGGAAGTAACTTTACTCATATAAGCATTAAAATCCTTACTGCTTTGATAAACATGTTCAATTTGATCGGTCCACATAATATCTGCTAAGTTATAAACAATGTTATAACTAATAACTATAATTACTATATAAGTTAAATATTTAGAACTTATTAAATATTTAAAACATTCTTTCAAAGAAATATTATTGGCTTTTTTAGGTATTTGTAGACTTTGAATATTTTCTATATGAAATACTGATCTATTTAACCAATAAAACAATGCTATGATTAATAAACCCAGTATTAATACAAAACTTAGTTGATAAAATACCCATTGATTAGCAACATCAAATGGTAAAAGTGGATTATATGCAATTTTACGAACTAAGTTGGCAAATAATCCAGAAAATATGCCAGAAGAGTTAGATCCTAAAGCAAAAATAGCATAAAACCGTTTAGCCTCATCTACTTTAGTAACTTCGTTAGCAAATCCCCAAAATAAAGTAGATAAAACCACCGTACTCCACATTTCTGATAAAACATAAAATACACTTAAATTTAAATGCCTGATAACCGCAATAAAGCCTTTAAAGCCCGGGCCTCTTAATATATAAGTTTGTAAATAATCCGCTAAAAAATCTAATCGTAGATGATCATGATTTGGATATAAAAAAAACAAAAATATAGCAAAGTAAATTAAAAATCCAGTTAGTATTGTATAAAAAACTTGTTCTCTACTAAATTTATTAATTAATTTGGTAAATATATAGGTTAATAACAATGCACCAGGCAATACTCCACCAATTTTTAAAAACGATATTATTTCAGCGCCTGATCCCTTGGCTGTAACAACAAGAGAAATTTTCATTACTCTTAATAAACTATAAACAAAGGAAATTAAAAAAAACAATATAAACATTGGAACTAATTTTTTTAGCTCATAATGATATATTGGCCAAAAAAAATTTCGGATCTTACCGAACTGAGGCTCTTGTCTCTGCTGCATAATTTTTAATTAAGTATTAAAAAAAACAATTTTATCTAATTTTTAACGCTTTCAGATTTTTGATCAAGCAATTCAACTATTGCCATAGGAGAATTATCTCCTTTACGATAACCGCATTTTAAAATTCTTAGATAACCACCAGGACGCATTTTAAAACGTTGCCCTAAATTAGTAAATAATTTTGCAACTAATCCCTGGTCTCTTAATTTAGCAAATGCTAAACGACGATTACTAATATTATCTTGTTTAGCTAAAGTTATTAGTGGCTCCACTACCCTACGTAATTCTTTAGCTTTTGGTAATGAAGTTTTAATTAATTCATGCTGAATAATTGACTTTGCCATATTTAATAACATTAATCTTCTATGACTAGAAGTCCTACTCAGATTTCTTCCACTATTTTTATGACGCATAATAATTACCTATTTTGAAACTGTACTACCATCACCAGCAACTGGCCAATTTTCTAACCTTACTCCTAAAGACAATCCTTTAGAAGCTAAAACATCCTTGATTTCTGTAAGAGATTTCTTACCTAAATTAGGAGTTTTTAATAATTCAACTTCCGTTTTTTGAACCAAATCTCCAACTTGATAAATATTTTCAGCTTTTAAACAATTAGTAGATCTAACAGTTAATTCTAAATCATCTATTGGTCGTAATAATAAAGGATCTATGGCAAATGTTTCTACCTTTTTCTCTGGTTCTTTCTTTTGTTCATCCTGCAACTCTACTAATATTTCTACTTGATTATTTAGAATTCTGGCAGCTGTACGAATTGCTTCCTCGGCACTTATAGTACCATTAGTTTCTACATCTAAAATTAGTTTATCTAGATCAGCTTTATTACCAACTCGAGCATTTTCTACCTTGTAACTAACTTTATTTATGGGACTATAAGAAACATCTAAATGTAACCAACCTAATTGACTTGGTTCATCTATATCTATCCGACCACTAGCTGGCTCATAACCACGACCCTTAGCAATTTTTACGGTCATTTTTAATTCCCCTTGGCTAGTCATGTTAGCTATAACATATTCTGGATTAACTATTATTACATCATGCGGTAATTGAAAATCACCTGCTACAACTGGACCTTCTCCTTTTTTGTGTAATAATAATTCAACCTCTTCTCTGCCACCCTCTAATTTAAAACAAACTCCCTTTAAATTTAATAAAATATTAATAACATCCTCATGTACACCTTCTTTAGTGGAATACTCATGCACTATACCTTCAATGTGAACTTCAGTGGCTGCACAACCAGGTATAAATGCTAACAATATTCTTCTTAAAGCATTTCCAATGGTATGTCCAAGTCCTCGTTCTAATGGACCAAGAGTAACCGTTGCTTGATTAGCATTATGTTCTTGTACACTTATAATACTTGGCTTCAATAACTCACTAGCGGCTTCTGCCATTAAAATTGTCTCCCATAAAAATAACTCTCTTTAACGAATAATTACCCTTCAACTTCACCATCTTACTTAGAATATAATTCAACTACCATTTGTTCATTTAAATCAGCTGGTAAATCTTTACGATCTGGGTATCTTTTAAAGATTCCACTAACTTTAGATGGATCTACTTCCACCCAATCTACAAAACCTAACCCTTCTACTACTCTTAATGCATCTTTAATTCTAACTTGTGATTTACTTTTGTCACGGATCTCAATAACATCTCCAGGCTTTACAGAATATGATGGAATGTTAATTACTCTAGCTAATGATTCTTCCCCAGATGGTTTTACTATAACTGATTTGTGGCGTACTAATTGTCTAGCTTCTGCTCTAGTTGAACCAAAACCCATACGATAAACTACATTATCTAACCTAGCTTCTAATATGGATAATAATATTTCTCCAGTTGCCCCTTTACTCCTAGATGCTTCTTCATAATAACGACGAAACTGTCTTTCTAGCACACCATACATTAATTTGATCATTTGCTTAGCTTTAAACATGGTTCCATATTCAGAAGCTCTAGTTTTTTTAGCACCATGTTGCCCAGGCAATGTTGATAATTTACATTTAGTATCAATATCTCTACCACCTAATCTTTTTAAACCTAGATCTACCCCTATTCTTCGCGTAGCTTTACATTTTTTGCCAATATATCTCGCCATAACAATCCTCAATTAACGAATAATTAATATTCAACTTCCCCCTCTAGGATTAAACTCTACGTTCTTTGCTAGCTCTAACTCCATTATGAGGAATACCGGTTGCATCCGTTATAGATGAAACTTTAAAATAAGTAGATAATGCCCTAGCTGCAGCCTCTCTACCAGGTCCTGGACCTTTAATAATAATATCTACCATGCCCATACCATAATTTTCTTTAGCAGTCTGCGCAACATGTTGTGTGGCAATTTGAGCAGCATAAGGAGTACTTTTTCTAGATCCTTTAAAACCTTGTTCCCCAGAAGTAGACCAACATAAAGCATTACCTTCTGGATCAGTAATATATATTAAAGTATTATTAAAAGTAGCAATAATATACACCTTTCCATTTGAAATTCTCTTTTTAGGTTTTTTAACTTTTTTTACGCTACCTGCAGCTGCTGAAGATGAAGCTGGTTGCCGCTTATTATTAGTTTGATTTGTCATTTTTCTGAACCTCTTTTCCTTCCTTTAGCCGTCCGGGCATTAGTTCTTGTTCTTTGCCCTCGCACTGGCAATCTACGTCTATGCCTTATCCCACGATAGCACTTTATATCTTTAAGTCTTTTAAGATCCATTGCTACTTTTCTACGCAAATCACCTTCAACTTGGAATTCGGTAATTGCCTGTTGAATGGCCTTTACCGCTTGTTCTGTTAAATTTGATACTTTGGTAGATGGATCTATATTAATTTTTTTACATATCTCCATTGCCCTAGTTAATCCGATACCAAAAATACTAAGTAACGCTATTTTTATATGCTTTTTTGGTGGTAAAATAACCCCAGAAACCCGAATCATTTAATATAACCTCTCTTAAATTCGCTAAGGCTAACTATATTTAACAAAATAGTCAATCCCATTACCCTTGTCTTTGATTATGTTTACGAGTTTTTTTACAAATAACTCGTAGTACCCTTTCTCTTCTAATTATTCTACACTCTTTACAAATAGTTTTTACTGATGGCCGCACTTTCACAAAAAACCCCCTAACTTAACTTCAATTTAGCTTTACGCATTAATTCTTCATATTGATGAGACATTATATGAGCTTGTACTTGCGCCATAAAATCCATAACTACAACTACAATAATCAACAATGAAGTTCCACCAAAATAAAATGGTACATTTAAAAATAATATTAAAAATTCTGGCATCAATGATACCACAGTAATATAAATAGCGCCCATAACTGTTAATTTAGACATTACGTCATCTATATAAGAAGCAGTTTGCTCCCCAGGACGGATACCTGCAATAAAAGCTCCTGATTTTTTTAAATTATCTGCAGTTTCTTTAGGATTAAAAACTAAAGCAGTATAAAAAAAACAGAAAAATATAATCGCTATCCCAAATAAAACAACATATAAAGGTTGCCCAGGACTTAATGCTGCACTTAGTTTAGTTAAAAAACCAACCGATGCGTAAGACTTACCAAACCATTGAGAAATTGTTGCTGGAAATAAAATAATGCTAGATGCAAAAATAGGCGGTATTACCCCTGCCATATTAATCTTTAATGGTAAATGACTTTTATGTGCTGCATTCCCATACCTACCTTGTTGTTGCTTAGCGGCATAATTTACGGTAATCAAACGCTGCCCTCGTTCTACAAAAACCACAAAAGATATAACAGTTACTAGCATAAACAATAGTCCGATTAAACCTAAACCATGCAATTCACCTTGTCGTACTCGCTCCAAAGTGTTAACAATCGCATTAGGTAAATTTGCAACTATTCCGGCAAAAATAATTAAAGAAACCCCATTACCTATACCACGTTCTGTTATTTGTTCCCCTAACCACATTAAAAACATTGTACCTGTTACTAAAGTAACGCATACCGTTACGTAATAAATTAAATTTGGATTAATACTAGTCGTAGACATAAATTTAGCCATACCAATGGATTGAAAAGTTGCCAATGCTAAAGCTAAATACCTAGTATATTGAGAAATTTTACGTCTACCTGTATGCCCTTCTTTTTTTAGTTGTTCTAAAGGTGGCCATGCCATTGTAAGCAATTGAATAATAATTGAAGAAGAAATATATGGCATTATTCCTAAAGAAAAAATAGTTAATCTAGATAATGAACCACCAGAAAATAAATTAAATAATCCAAAAATCCCACTACGACCAGTAGCAAATAATTCTGCTAATTTAGTTGGATCTAAACCAGGAACTGGTACATGAGCTCCAATACGAAAAATTATTAAAGCAGATAATAAAAAAATTAAGCGCCTTTTTAACTCACTTAAACCTTTAGAGCCTTTTTTACCTACATTGGCTTGATGACTTTTAATGCTACTCTCGAACATTTTCTGCTAACACTTTACCACCTAATGATTCAATTAGTTGCTGTGCTCCTTTAGTAATTTTAAGTTCATTACTAGCTGCTATTGTAAAAGCATGTTTTACTTCACCAGTTGCTATAATTTTTACCTGCTTTATACAACTACTAATACATTTATTGATGCGCAACACATCTATATTAATAATTGGAGCAAGATTTTTTTCTTTATTAAAAATTTTATTTAATTCTGATAAACGTAATTCTGCCTTGTGTAATGTTTTTTCAGAAAAGAATCCAAATTTTGGTACTTTTCTTTTATAAGGAGTTTGTCCACCTTCAAAACCAACTTTATGGTATCCGCCAGCACGAGCTTTTTGTCCTTTATGACCTTTACCGCAAGTTTTGCCTAATCCAGTTCCGATACCTCTTCCTAATCTTTTTGCTGTAATTTTAGAGCCAACAGCAGGCTGTAAAGTATTTAAATACATTTTTAATCACCAACTTGTAACAAATATGATATTTTTCGAATCATGCCTCTAACACTAGGAGTATCTTCTAATTCAACTTGTTGACTAATCTTTCTTAACCCTAAACCTAATGCTGTAGCCTTATGAGACTTCAAACGGCCATTTAAACTCTTAATTAATTTAACTTTAACTGTTTTAACCATTATAATCACCTGCCGTTACATGATGCGCTCTATCTTTGAACATAATTTGCTCTACGCTTTTCCCACGCTTAGCAGCTACTAACTCTGGAGATACCATTCCTTTTAATCCTTTTAATGTAGCCAAAACAACATTAACTGGATTAGCTGAACCTATACACTTAGCTAAAACATTCCGTATACCTAAAACATCAAAGACTGCCCGCATAGCACCACCGGCAATAATTCCTGTTCCTTCTGATGCTGGTAACATAACAACTCTAGTTGCCCCATGCCTAGCTCTAACTGGATGATACAAAGTATTATTGAACAATTCTATTTGAACAAAGTTACGTCTAGCATTTTCCATTGCTTTTTGGATAGCAACTGGAACTTCTCTAGCTTTTCCTCTACCAATACCAATACGACCCTTACCATCTCCCACTACAACCAAAGCTCCAAAACTGAATATACGTCCACCTTTAACGACTTTAGTATTTCTAGAAACAGATATTAATTTTTCTTGATTACCATCACCTTTTGCTGATGTTGATATTGTATCTGCGTGTGCCGCCATATTAAATCTCTCTTTTTAACAACTCTCTTTAATTAAGAACTCTCTTTTACTAAAATTTAAGGCCAAATTCTCTAGCAGAATCAGCTAATGCTTTTATTCTACCATGATATTTAAAACCAGATCTATCAAATGCAATAGAATCTACTTTCCCTTTACCACGCTCAGCTATTAACTTTCCAACTAACTTCGCTGTTTCTATTTTACCTTTACTAGCCTTAACAGTACTATCTTCTAATACAATTTTCTCTAAGCTAGAAGCACTAGCTAATACTCTACCATCAACAGCTATTATTTGAGCATAAATATGTCTAGGAGTACGATGTACACTTAAACGCACTACATTAAGTCTAGATATAGTTTTACGTATTTTTTTTACTTTACGTTCATGCGCTAACAACTCTTTATTCTTACTCATAAATCCCTACTTCTTACTAGTTTTAGTTTCTTTCAAGTGTATTACTTCATCTAAATATCTAACACCTTTACCTTTATACGGTTCTGGTTCTCTAAATCTTCTAATATCTGCTGCTACTTGGCCAACCAATTGTTTATCTGAACCAGAAATAATAAGATCAGTTGGTGTGGGAATTTCTATTTTTATATCACTTGGTACTGTATATTCAATAGGATGAGATTTACCCAAACTTAATTCTAATTTATGGCCAGAAATTTTTGCTTTATATCCAACACCTTGTAGTTGTAATTTTTTAGTAAACCCTTCCGTAACACCTTTAATATGATTAGAAATAATTACGTACATTGTACCTTGTACTGCTTTAGCTAATAATTCTTCATTATTACGTATTACTTGCAAATGATCTTTCTCTATTTGAACCGTTATATACATATGTATTTTTAGATGCAAAACACCCTTAGGACCTTTAACAGTTAATACTCCTTCTTTTTGATCTACATGTACTTTATCAGGAATTATTATTGCTTTTCTTGCTAATCGCGACATAAATTTAACACCTAATTAATTATTCTACATAACATAAAATTTCACCACCCTGGCCTAATTTTTTAACTTCCTTATCACTAACTATACCTTTAGTGGTCGAAATAATAGATATACCTAAACCACCTAAAACTTTAGGTAATTCATTTTTCTTTTTATAAACCCTTAATCCTGGTGAGCTAACCCTTGATATTTTACTAATAACTGGTTTATTTTTGTAATATTTTAGATCTACTAATATAGAAGATTTGTTATTACCTAATTTTTCTACTTTGTAACCTTCTATATAGCCTTCTTTATACAATACTTCTAAAATTGCTTGTTTAATTTTAGAAGCAGGAACAATGGACACAGTTAATTTTTTAGCCATATATCCATTTCTTAATCTAGTTAATAAATCAGCAATAGGATCTTGCATACTCATAATAATTACCAACTCGCCTTATGTAAACCTGGAATATCGCCGCGCATAGCATGTATACGAATCATATTCCTACACATTCCAAAAATTCTATACACACCCCGCCCTCTGCCTGTTATGTTACATCTTCTAGTACCACGACTAGGACTAGAATCTCTTGGCAATGCACACATTTTAGCCTGTGCTAATTCTTTTTCTTCTAAACTTGTATATAGAGAATTAATAGTATCCCGTAAAGTTTTTCTTATTCCAGCATACTTAACTCTATACCTAGTTCTTTTAGCTTCTCTTCTAATCATGCAACGTTTTGCCATATTGTTTTAGTCTCTCTATCTTAATAATTACTAATCTCTAAATGGAAACTTCATAGCTACTAATAAAGCTTCGCCCTCAGAACTAGTTTTAGCATTGGTTGTAATACAAATATCTAAACCACGCATTTCGTTAATTTTATCATATTGAATTTCTGGAAACACAATATGCTCTTTTATCCCAAGGCTATAATTACCTTGTTCATCGAAGCCTCTTTTATTTAAACCACGAAAATCTTTTATTCTAGGAATAACAATACATATTAATTTTTCTAAAAAATGATACATTCTATCTTTACGCAAAGTTACCTTACAACCAATTGGCCAGTCTAATCTAACTTTAAAATTGGATATTGATTTTTTGGTCTTAGTAATAACTGCTTTTTGACCAGCAATTAAAGAAAGCTCTTCTGCTGCCCCTGTTACTATTTTACGATCATTAACTGCTTCACCAACGCCCATATTTAAAGTAATTTTTGTTATAGCAGGTACCTGCATAATATTTTTATAATTAAATTGTTTCATTAATTGTTTTACAACCGCATCTCTGTAATGTTGCTTCAAACTTAATTTATTACTAGACATCAACAACTACCTCTTTATTTGACTTGAAATAGCGCACTTTTTTTTGCTTATTATCTTGATTTATAAACTTGAATCCTACTTTATCTGGTTTATTAGTATTAGGGTTTAATAAAGCTATATTAGAAAGATCTATTGGTGTTTCCTTTTCTACAATACCACCTGGAGAATTTTTTGATGGATCGCCCTTTTTATGTTTTTTAACTAAATTTATACCTTCTACTACTGCTTTTGTCGCTTTTTTAAGTTCAGCATGCATAATTTTTAATACCACACCCTGCTTACCTTTATCTTTGCCAGCTAAAATTACAACTTTATCACCACGCTTAATTTTTTGCATTTTATATTACCTCGGCCGCCAAAGAAATAATTTTCATGAATTTTTCGCTTCTAAGTTCTCTAGTTACTGGACCAAAAATACGTGTTCCTATCGGTTGATGCTGGTTATTTAATAACACTGCAGCATTACCATCAAAAGCTACCTTAGAACCGTCTTTTCTTCTAACGCCATGCCTGGTTCTAACTACCACTGCAAAATACACATCCCCTTTTTTAACTTTACTATTGGGAATTGCATCTTTAATACTAACCTTTACAACATCACCAATTCCAGCATATCGCCTTTTAGAACCGCCAAGTATTTTAATGCACATTACTTGCTTAGCTCCACTGTTATCAGCAACCTCTAGCTTAGTTTGCATTTGGATCATAATACACCTTTATTTTTCAACTACCGCTCTTTCAACTATATTAAATAATACCCAAGATTTTGTTTTAGAAATGGGCCTGCTTTCTTTTATTTGTACTACATCACCAGCTTTACATTGATTATTTTCATCATGCACATGAAATTTAGAAAATTTACTGATGATTTTTTTAAACAATGGATGAGGAACCCGTCTACCAACGCGTACTATAGCAGTTTTTTTCATTTTACCACTACTAACTACTACTCCTTGTAATAATTTGCTTTTATATTCTTCAATCTTTATTGGTTTTTTCATACTATTACTTACCTTTGGTAGCTTTCTTTTCTGTTAATATGCCCAAAATTCTAGCAATGTTTCTTCTGACATTTTTTAATAAATGTCCTTGTTTTAGTTCGCCAATTCCATGCTGCATTTTTAATTTAAATTGTTGTTTAATTAACTCTGCTAATTCTTGCTCTAATTCAACAATTTCTAAGCCGCGCCATTTTGCTAATAATTCTCTCATAAAACCTCTTTATTTTACTGTTCTAGTAACAAATATCGTTCTAACTGGCAGCTTAGCACTAGCTAATCTTAATGCTTGCTGAGCTATTTCTCTAGTTACACCTTCTAGCTCAAATAACATCTTACCTGGCTGCACTAAAGCAACCCAATATTCTACACTACCTTTACCAGAACCCATACGGACTTCTATTGGTTTTTTAGAAATTGGTTTATCTGGGAAAATTCTAATCCATACTTTACCACCCCTTTTTATAAAGTGGCTAATAGCTCTACGTGCCGCTTCAATTTGCCTAGATGTAATTCTAGCTAAATCTAAAGTCTTTAAACCAAATTCGCCAAAACTTACTTTGGTCCCTCTAGTCGCAATACCTGAATTTCTACCTTTTTGCTGCTTACGATAAGCAGTTCTTTTTGGTTGTAACATATAATATAATTCCTACTACGCCGTTGAGGTAGCGTCTATTGCTACTGAATCTTCTTTAATATCCCGTAAAATTTCACCTTTAAAAATCCAAACCTTAACACCAATAATTCCATAGGTGGTTTTCGCTATAGCTTCGCTGTAACTAATATCTGCTCTAAAAGTATGCAATGGAACTCTTCCTTCACGATACCACTCAGTACGAGCAATTTCTGCTCCATTCAAGCGACCAGATACTGCTATTTTTACTCCTTTAGCACCTTGTTTTAAGGAACTAGCTACTGCTCGCTTCATAGCACGACGAAACATAACTCGCTTTTCTAATTGAGCAGCAACGCTCTCAGCTACTAAAACTGCTTCTAATTCTGGCTTACGAATTTCTTCTATATTTAATTGGATATTAGCATTTAATTCTTTAGCTAAAAATATTTTCAATTTATCTACATCTTCTCCGCCTTTACCAATAACTATACCAGGTTTAGCAGTACGAATAATAATTTTAATATTCTTCTTACCAACGTTACCAGCACGTTCAATAATTATATCTCCAATAGAAGAACCTTCTGGTAAAAATTTATGAATAATCCCACGGATCCAAATATCGCTTTGTAACAACTCTGCAAAATTTTTACGACCAGCAAACCATTTAGATTTGCTAGAAGTAACTATACCTAATCTAATACCGTTTGGATGAACTTTTTGTCCCATACATTACCTTATTTTTTACTTTCATCAACCACAATAGTTATATGACAATTTCTTTTTGTGATCCTATTACCTCGACCTTTAGCTCTAGCCATAAAACGTTTTAACCCACCAGCCTGATCCACAAAAATCTTACTAATTTTTAATAGATCTACATCTAATCCTTCGTTATTTTCAGCATTAGAAACAGCGGATTCTAGTAATTTTTTAACTACTTCAGCTGCTTTTTTATTGTTAAAAGTTAAAATATTAATTGCTTTAGCAACATCTTTACCTCTAACTAGATCAGCTACCAATCTTACTTTTTGCGCTGACATTCGTGCATATCTTAAAGTTGCAGAAGCCGCCATCTTAATACTCCCCCAGTTAAATTTCTATATATTTACGTAAACACACTCCCTTCAGCCTCTCCCTCTCCCATAAATGGGAGAGGGAGAGGCTGAGGGTTCAAATTTTATTTTTTATCAAAAGCCGCAGCAGTAGTTTTCCTATCACCAGAATGTGCTTTAAATGTTCTAGTTGGAGAAAACTCTCCCAACTTATGTCCAACTAACGCTTCTGTAATTAATGCCGGAATAAACAACTTACCATTATGTACCATAATAGTTAGCCCTATCATTTCTGGGACTATTGTTGAACGTCTAGACCAAGTTTTAATTGGTTTACGATCGTTAGCCTTAATAGACTTTCTAACCTTTTTTATCAAACAAGGATCAACAAATGGTCCTTTTTTTAGAGAACGTGCCATCTAATAAAACCTCTACCAAAATATTTATTTCAAAACGCTATTTTTTATTACGAGCCCTAACAACTAATCTATTACTACGGTTTTTACGCCTCGTTTTAATTCCTTCTACTAATCCCCAAGGAGAACATGGATGCCTACCACCATTGGTTCTTCCACCCATTGGATGATCCACTGGGTTTCTAGCAATACCACGCACTGTTGGCTTAACACCTAACCATCTGTTTCTACCAGCCTTACCTAATTTTTGCAAGTTATGCTCTAAATTACTTGCTTCACCAACGGTTGCTCGACAAACTCCTAAAACTTTTCTCATTTCGCCAGATTTTAAGCGTAGAGTAACATATTTACCTTCTCTTGCCAAAATTTGAGCGGAACAACCTGCACTTCTAGCTAATTGTGCACCTTTACCAGGTTTTAATTCTATACAATGGACTATTGTACCTACAGCTATATTTCTTAATGGTAAATTATTACCTACTACAATTTCTACATCAACACCAGATTGTATATTATCACCAATTTTTAACCCATTTGGAGCAACAATATATCTTCTTTGTCCATCTATATATTTAAGTAATGCGATATTGGCACTTCTATTAGGATCATGCTCTATACGCTCCACAATAGCCTTAACACCATCTTTATCTGCTCGTTTAAAATCAATAAGCCTGTATAAACGTTTATGGCCACCACCACGTTGCCACATGGTAATTCGACCTAAATTGTTTCTACCGGTAGCTCTAGTAATATGAGCTGTTAAAGCCTTATGCGGCCTACCGCTGTATATATCTGGATTTTTTATACTAACCAATCCACGTAAACCTGGAGAGGTAGGCTTATGTTTTACTATTGATATTCTAGACATAAAATTTTTAACCTAATAATATTCTCTATTTTTATAATAAATTTTTCTCTTTTAAATTACTTAATAAATTCTGTAATATTAATATCTTGCCCTTTTTGTATCTTTACTATGGCTTTTTTCCAATCTGATTTTTTACCACGCCGTTGCTTAAAAAGCTTAACTTTACCACTAACATTAGTAGTGGTTACTTGTTCTACTTTAACATTAAATAATTTTTCTACTGCTTGTTTAATTTGCATTTTATTCGACCAAGTGGCTACTTTAAATGCTAACCTATTATAACGATCAGCATTTTTATTGGCTTTTTCTGTACTAAGAGGCTTTAATAATATTTTATAAATATCTAGATCTATAGCAGGTAAACTCATAATAATGCCCCATTAATATTCTCAATCGCTTCTTTAGTAACAAGAATTTTTTCATACTTAATTAAATTTACCGGGTTTATTTTTTTAGCTTCGCAAGTAGCAACTCGCGACAAATTCCTAGATGCTAAATATAAATTTTGATCGATATTTTGTGTAATAATTAAGCTAGTGATTTTATCACTAATTTCGTATTTTTTTAATTTATTTATTAATAACTTGGTCTTTGGTTGGTCTATTGAAATATCATTAATAACTTGCAACCTACCTTGTCTTACTAGTTCTGATAAAATAGAACGTATTGCTCCACGGTACATCTTACGATTCACTTTTTGCGAAAAATCTCTAGGAGTTGCTGCAAATATTATACCACCACCTCGCCATAAAGGACTACGGATTGTACCAGCACGAGCACTACCAGTACCTTTTTGTTTCCATGGTTTCTTACCACCACCACTTACTTGACTTCTAGTCTTTTGCGCTTTAGTTCCAGATCTAGATCCGCTTAAATAAGCAGTAACTACTTGATGCACTAAAGGCTCATTAAAATCATTAGCAAATACTAGATCAGCTACTTCTACTTTGGCATTAGAACTTTTGGCTTGATTATCACTTGCTATTAGTAATTCCATAATAATTTTCTCACTTCTTTTTAACTGCAGGACGAACAATCAAACTTCCATTAACTGCTCCGGGAATTCCTCCCCTTACTAATAAAAGATTTTGCTCTTCGTCCACTCTTATAACTTTTAAGGACTGTAATGTAACTTTTCTATCACCCATATGTCCAGCCATTTTTTTACCTTTAAGCACTCTACCTGGAGTTTGATTTTGCCCGATAGATCCTGGAGCTCTATGTGATAATGAATTACCATGAGTAGCATATTGAAAACTAAAATTATGTCTCTTATGAGTGCCAGCAAAACCTCGACCTTTTGATACCCCAATAACATCTACAAATTGTCCTGTTTTTAAAATTGATGATATCTTAATTTCTTCTCCAACTTTTAATTGCTGTAATTCTTTTTCTGATAATCTAAATTCCCATAAACCACGACCAGCTGTAACATTTGCTTTAGCAAAATGCCCAGCTAAAGCCTTAGTAACTTTTTTAACCTTGCAACTACCAGTAGTTACTTGTATTGCGAAATATCCATCTGTTGCTATATTTTTTATTTGAGTAACTTTATTAGGTTCTATTCTTATTACTGTTACGGGAATAGAGTTACCATCTTCTTCAAAGATTCTGGTCATACCACATTTACAACCTACTAACCCAATACTACCCATAATAAACATCCTCAATTAAAAACAAATTTATTTCTTCAAATTCAAACTATTTTACCTTAATTTGTACATCAACCCCAGAAGCTAGATCTAATTTCATTAACGCATCTACAGTTTTATCTGTTGGCTCTAAAATGATTATTAATCTTTTATGAGTACAAATTTCATATTGATCCCTAGCATGTTTATCAACATGTGGAGAAATCAAAATAGTAATTCTTTCTTTTTTAGTTGGCATAGGAACAGGTCCCTTAACTTGGGCGCCAGTTATTTTTGCTGTATGAACAATTTCTGCAGCAGCCTTATCTATTAATACATGATCAAAAGACTTAAGACTAATATTGATCAACTGACTAT
>CAIVQA010000113.1 GCA_903907935.1 uncultured Francisellaceae bacterium | reverse complement strand
GATTTAGTATAATTTAAGATAATTTGCTTTACTTCATGCAAAGGATCAGCTACTAAACTTGTAATATTATTTAATGTGAGCATAGCAACAATTTTGCTGTAATAGGTTTATAGATGCAAGCAGGATGTTAAATGAGTACCTATATTATTGGTGATATACACGGCTATTTAAATGCCTTAGAAGGATTATTATCTAAAATAAAATTTAAATTTTCTGAAGATCATTTGCTATTTACTGGAGATCTAATAAATGGCGGACCATGTTCGGTAGATACTATTCGTTTTATTAAATCATTAGCAACTAGAGCTATTTGTATCTTAGGCAACCACGACTTAACACTACTAGCTTGTGCCTATAATAAAAAATTATTATCTAATCTTATGGATAACCATAACAATGTTACCAAACTAAATGGCATTGTCCAAACATTAAATGCTATAGACTGCACAGAGTTATTGGAATGGCTAAAAAACTTACCTTTAGCTTATTTTAATAAAAATTTTAACTTGTTATTAGTCCACGCTGGAATACACCCCGCTTGGGATACAACAAAAACCCTAACTTTAGCTAAAGAAATAGAATCTATTTTCAAATCAAATTTAACTGGATTTTCTGAAAATATGTATGGTGACCAACCAGATACTTGGAATGATAACCTAGCTTCTTGGGATAGAACACGCTGCATAGTTAATTATTTAACTAGAATGCGTTTTTGTACCATAACAGGTAAATTAGAACTACATACTAAAGGCGAAGTATTAAATGCCCCTGTTGGTTATATGCCTTGGTATATGGTTCCTAAACGAAAAACTCAAAATACTACGGTAGTATTCGGCCATTGGTCAGCTTTAGCTGGTAATGTTAACCACCCCAATATTATTGCCTTAGATACTGGTTGTCGTTGGGGTAAAAGATTAACTGCATATTGCATAGAAGATCAAAAATTCTTCTATGTTGAAAATGAAAAATAAATTTAATTAATCCTTTAAATATAATCAATTTTTAATATATACTAAATTATGTTCAGTACATCTATCGCAATCTAATTTTAGGTATTCTAAGCTTTTTATATGGTAAAACCCAGCATTCTAAAGATATTTGTTAAATCTCCAATTAAACCAATGCAACAACATATGGAATTGGTGTATGAATGTGTTTCTAATTTATTACCATTTTTTCAAAATATCTTAATTCAAGATTGGCAAAAAGCTAATCTTGATCGTGAAAAAATAAATTTATTAGAAAACAAAACAGATAATTTAAAAAAAGAAATCCGGTTACACTTACCAAGTGAAGTATTGCTACCTATAGATCGTAAAGAGTTTATTGGAATATTAAAATCTCAAGATCAAATTGCTCATACTGCTAAACGGTTGTCCAATCTAGTCTTTTATCGAAAAATGAAGTTTCCAGAACAAATATCCAAAAATTTGTTAAATTTTGTACAATTAGGCTTAAATGCAACCAAACTAGCACAAAACATTATTAACGAATTAGATCAATTAATAGAAACTGGATTTGGTGGCTCTGAAGCTAAATTAGTAGAAAACACCATAGTACAGTTAGACAATATTGATAAAAATACAGATGAACTCCAAAATCATCTACGACAAGATCTATTTACCATAGAAAACAGTTTGAACCCTATTGATGCTATATTTTTGTATAGGGTTATCGACTGGACCTCCGATCTAACTGATCAAGCCCAAAAAGTTGGTCATAAATTAGAGTTACTACTCACCACAAAATAAATATTTTCCTAGAATACCCGATATACTGATCACATATGAGTTTTCGGTACTCTAAAAAATAATTCGCTGAACTCGCCCTGCGCTCAGCAGAGCTAACAGCCAGCAACATGGGGCTCAAACACCACTCATTATTTTTTTAGAGTACCGAAAACTCATTTGTAATCGGTATAAATTCGAGCGGGATATTATAAATGCTAAATCTTTTTAAAAAGGCCCCAGAAGAACCTGAAAGTAACAACTTACGGCATTGTTTTAAGCTAATTTGTGATTACTATAACATTAAACTACATGATAGTTTAATTCCAACCAGAAGTGAAACACCAGCATATATAGCTCGACTAGCTACAAAATTAGGTTTCGAAAGCTCTATTAATCGCAGAGAATTATCACAAATTTCTGATATTTCTTTACCGCTAATTCTTATTAATAAAAATAATAGTGCTCTGGTCTTAAAAGCTATTATAGATCAAGACAATTTTGAAGTAGCAGGTTCTAGTGGCCCCAACACAGTTAAAAGTATTTCTCGTAAAGAGTTGGAAAATATTTACACTGGTTTTTGTATAGATTTTACTAAAAAATATAGCTTCGATAAAAGAGCATTAGAATTAACGATAGAACCAAAACATTCTTGGATCTCTCAAACACTTCACCAATACAAAAAAATATATATCCAAATCGGAGTTGCAACTGTAATGATTAACATCTTTGCTATGGCATACCCATTATTTGTTATGAATGTGTACGATAGAGTTATTCCAAATAACAGTATCTATACTTTATGGGCATTAGTTATAGGAATTATGCTAATTTATTTGTTCGATTTTATTATTAAAGTTCTACGTACAATATTTATTGATTTAACTTCAAAAAGTAATAACTTAGCTATTGAGGCAGAATTATTTGAAAAAGTATTAGGGATGCATCTTAACTATGCACCAAAATCAGCAGGTGGTTTTGCCAATAGCATTAAAGATGTTTCACATATTAGAGAGTTTTTTACTTCAGGAATGCTAAGTGCCATTATTGATTTGCCATTTGTAATAGTATTTTTAATATTTATTGGCGTTTTATCTGGATATGCAGTAACTTTAGTATCTATTGTTTCATTATTATTAACCATAGCAGTAAGTTTATTATATCAAGCAAAAATGAGACATAGTGTAACCTTACATATGCAGGGGCTAGCCCAAAAACAAGCAATTTTAGTAGAAGCTTTAACTAACCTTGAAAATATAAAAGGAATTGGCGCCGAAGACAGAATGCAAATATTATGGAAAAATTACTTAGAAATAGAAAATGAACATGGACATAATGTTAAATTTTATTCTGGCATGGCATCTAATATTGCTCAATTTATCCAACAAGCAGCTCAAGTAGGAACTATATTATGGGGCTCATACAAAGTATTAGAATTACATTTAACTGTAGGAACTTTAATTGCTTGCAGCATTTTGGTAGGTAGAGTACTAGCGCCAATCTCAAATTTATCTAGCATGCTAGTACGCTTTGAACAAGTAAAACAAGCTTTATTTGGTATAGAAAAAATTCTTAATACCCCGCAAGAATTTTCGGTACATAAACAATATTTATACAAATCTGAAATATCAGGAGATATTAGTTTTGAAAATGTTAGTTTTGCTTATCCAAATGCTAAAACATTAACATTAGATGATATTAATTTCACTATTAAAAAGGGAGAAAAAGTTGGTATTGTTGGATATATGGGATCTGGTAAAACCACTCTATTAAGATTAATAACGAAATTATATGATCCCACGAAAGGTATGATCAAAATTAACAATATGGATTTAAGTCAAATTGATCCATTTAACCTAAGAATGTTCGTTGGATATGTATCTCAAGAACCAACATTGTTTTTTGGCACCATAAGAGACAATTTACTTATTGGTAATTCAACCGTTACTGATGAAAAACTTGCTTGGGCAGCAGAAAAATCTGGATTATTAGATTTTATCAGCAAATATCCTCAGGGATTAGCTTTTCCACTTGGCGAAGGAGGAGCAGGATTATCTTTTGGGCAAAGACAAACAATTAATATTGCTAGGTGTTTATTAAAAGATCCAAAAATTTTGTTAATGGATGAACCAACTAGCGGCATGGATAATACCTCAGAATTATATTTTATAAAAAGATTTCAAACTTTATTGACTGATCAAACTTTTATTTTGGTCACCCATAGAAAATCTTTATTAGCATTAGTCGATAGAGTGATCATTATGCACAACGGTAAAATTGTACGAGACACTGATAAAAATAGCGTTTTAGATATTATTGATAGCCATAATAAATAACTATAGAGATCAAACTTATGTCGCAAGATGAACCAAAAAATATAAATTTAAATATCCAACAAGGACCTAACCCTAGTGCTGAGTCAAAAAATATAAATTTAAATATTCAACAAGGACCAAATCCTAACCCTGAATCTAAAAACATAAATTTAAATATTCAACAAGAATCTACTACTAGCCCTGGACCACAAAAAGTACAAACTATCAATCTAGACAATATAATTATGAAAGGCCCGGGACCAGATTCAAAGAAAATGGCTCCACCTCCAAAACCAATAAGCTACGAATTTAATTGTAAAAATAATGTTTTTTTCGAAGCTCCTAGAAATGTTAATGCAATTTATTATTCTGTACTTATACTCTTTATAATGTTTTTAACTTGGGCATATTTTTCTCAAATCGACGAAATAACTAGAGGTGACGGTAAAGTAATACCTTCCTCACATGTAAAAACTATCCAATCATTAGACGGTGGCATAATATCAAAATTTTATATAAAAGATGGAGATTTAGTTAAAGAAGGACAATTATTGATTAAATTAGATGATACTAGATTTAGTTCTGATTATAATCAAAACTATGTACAATTAATGACATTAATCGCAGAAATGGCTAGATTAAAAGCTCAAGTTAATGGTACTTCTCAAATTGATTTCCCTAAAGATCTAGAAAATTATCCAGATCTAAAAGTCGGACAAACTAAATTATTTAAAACCATGACAGATTCTTTAAAAAAAGAGTCTGAATCTTTAGAAAAAGATTTACATTTAGCTGAACAAGAATTACATATCACCATGCCATTAATAGAACAAGGGTTACTGTCCCAGTTAGAAAAGATTAGATTGGAAAAACAAGTATCAGAAGCTAAAAGTAAATTAATTGATATAACCGAAAACTTTAAAACCAAAGCTAATTCTGAATTAGCAGAAAAACAAAATATTAAAGTTGCTTTAGAAGAAAAATTAAAGGGGTTAGAAGATCGAATAAAGCATACCGAAATAACCTCTCCAGTCGAAGGATATATTAATAATTTTAAACTTAATACTGTAGGAGGAGTAATAAAACCTGGTATGGATATATTAGATGTAGTACCGGTAGAGGAACAAGTAATTATTGAATCTAGAATAAATCCTAGAGATAGAGGTTTTATTAAAACAGACCAACCTGCCACTATTAAATTCCCTGCCTATGATTCTTCTATTTATGGCGGCTTAGATGCAACTGTTATTAGCATTAGCCCAGATACTTCCAGAGATGAAAAAAATAATGAATACTATTTAATACGGCTAATGACTAATCAAAATTATGTTGGAGACAATAAAAAATTAAAAATTATTCCAGGAATGACTGCTAACGTTAATATTTTAACAGGTAGAAAAAGGATTTTGTTTTATTTATTAAGACCAGTTACTAAAATCAAAGAATTTGCCCTTAAAGAAAGATAAATATTACGGTGTGTATTATAATATTTAGAAACGTGCACGAAATAATATACGGAGAAGAATATGAAAAATAATATACTTAAATTAAAAATAATTATAATCTCATTATTTTCTATTGTAATGATAGGTTCGCCTGTTGCTTTTGCGGATAATGAACACTTACGTAATGCACTTAAATATCTTAGTTATGTAACCCCTATTAATTTTCCAGTACAGGCTCAACTTAATGTAAATCCTATTAAATTAACCATAGGTCAGCTATCGCAAGTCATCAATAAAGAGGATCCTTGTGATGGACATTGTGAGAAAGCAAAAAATATTCTCTCCCATGCCGTAGCAATAGCAAATATAATTAACACTCAAACCCAAAGATACAATTCGTTAAATACTAGTAATGCAGCCACTGAAAAACAAAAATTTGAAGAACAAAAAACTGACAAACAAAAAATTGAAACTATTATTAAATCTCAAGTTCAACAATATAATTCATTAATTAAGGAGGCGTCTTCAGAAGTAAAGATGGCTATTTCATATTGGAATGAACATCAAGCAAAGGAAAAAACGAAAAAATAATGTTACTCTCCCGACTTTGTCACTTGCACTAAAAAATCGTTGAAAACACTAGGCCTGTAATTACTCAAAATCTTAGTCGACAAACAAAATTATGCTATGTATCTGCAGGGGGTATTGGTAAAGTGCATATTTAGACTTTCGTAGAT
>CAIVQA010000112.1 GCA_903907935.1 uncultured Francisellaceae bacterium | reverse complement strand
TTTAAATTTTGTAAAGTACATTCTTTTGTATCCATTTAAAAATATTATTTACTTTTCTAAAATATGTAAAGTGGTTAATAAAATTTATACATGACCAATTTTTGCTTAAATTTATGGTACCCCACGTGAACAATTACAAATAAATCTAACCCTACTAGACCAGACATTAGATATATGTAGCACCTAGCCAATTTACATTATGTGGTTTAGCGGTGATGTAGCTAATAATATTATTAATTGGCTGTTCAGTTTTTTCATCAAAACAAGCTTATAAATTAATTAAATATTTACTATATACATCTATTTAGGTTTTAAAGTATTGTAAAATATCGCCGATGTTATTGCTACTAATCCAACCCCTACTAAAACAGTTTTGCTAAAATATGGGCAATAAGAAGTAGCTTTTTGGGGATCCTTTAAAGTAAAACTACGAATATTAGCAATCTGATCCACACAATAAGTCGTTGGATCACATTCAATGTTAATAGAAGCAATCTTTAAATTATTTATCTTTTCTTTAGCATATGTAAAACAATTATATACGTTATCTTTTCCTATTGAGTTAGGATTACTTCTTGTAATCACACTGTTTTTACCAAAGATATTAAAAATTGGTGGATTTTTTTCATCTTGTTTTATAGAAGTAATAAGTCTATTTGCATCTTCTTTGTTAATATACCAAGGCTTATTATTAATTATAGCAATTTCATCATTTGGATTTAAATCCATCATCCATTCTTTACAACGAAATATAAGTGGATTATTTTCCAAATCAATCTCTGAATCGGATATAAATAAACAAAATCTTATTCTACCATTTGGTACGCTAGAATAAAGGAATGGATTTCCGGCAAAATCTATGAACCAAGTAACAGCTTTCCCGTTAGCTATTCCTTCCAAAATGAAAAAAGAATGCTTTGGGTTACTACTTTTCATTTTACATGCTAACGTTAATACCCACCTATCTTCGCTAATTTTATAGTTTTTATTAATTTCACTGTTTCTGTCTTTCATACTAATATTTCCATAGTTTAAAGAATTAATGATGCTTTGTATTCATTTATAATTTCTTTAATATATAATATAGCCGCCACTCTTGTTACATTACTATTTTTTAATATTATAATCTTGGTACAGGTCTGGTTTTAACCTCAGTTCGAGGTTTAGCTAACATATGTTCTGTAACACCGTATTGTAAAAAAAGTTGAGCGCGTTGCTTTACCCTAAAATTAAGTAACACTGCTACTGCATTTCGATCTTCATCTGCCCCACCTGGGTTCAACAAATTATCTATATCTCCTGTGGACTCCCAACTTTCACGCCACCACAATGAAGATCTTCCCCACGCAAACTTATCGCCCAAACAACCTGAATTTTGTTCAAACCAACCTATAACAGTCCAATCTTCATGTCTTGGTAACATTATTTCGTTAAATTGTGGGCAAGGATCGAATGAACGATCTTTTCGGCTATATTCCTGTATTACGTGAGCAGGTAACATCAACTGTGCTCCACCCACTTGCTGACACCAATGTGCACTACACTGTTTATAATCCCATTTATCATAATTATCTACATATAACTGTAACGCATCAATTAACTTTTTCCATGATACCATACGTCCATGTTCTTTGAGCCATGCTCCATATTCAAAACCATGTATTTGTTGTTGTATAGCCTCTTTTGATAAATAATGTTGTAGCATTTTCCACATATGCCAGTCTAATGCCCAAATCGCATATTGAAACCCAGTTATTTGTTTAAAATAACGCCCAGCACAATCTGTTAAATCACCAGCGATTAATGCTAAATCACTATTTATCCTTAACATTTCTTCTGCCTCGTTTTGCTCACCAAAACCAATATGTTTTAAAAATCTGGTATTTATTTGAGTTTGCGTAAAGCTAAGTGTAGATTGATGATACATAATTATTCTCCTAATCTTTTGCTAAATAAAAATAACGTTAAATCTAAGATTTCCTGTATAAATTTCTTTTTTATAGTGATTCCAAAAATCAAGTCCATTCTCAATCAAGCGGTTATCATACAACTTTCCTGGTTAGATTTTGCTGTAACATCCTCTAACATAACTTTTTAATGTCCAATATAGGCTATAAGCATATTATCTATTTAAAACGGTATATGCTTTATCCAAGTCCTATGCAATTCTGGATGGTCATTCCAGAATTGTTTAATAGAAGGATACTGTCCTTTTTCATCCACCAAAGCATGCCTCTGAAATTTAGTTATCGCTGATAACCCGACTTTAAAATCCCTTGTTAGAAAATCATAATTTAAATGAGTTAATTTTGATTTCTCTAATAATGTATAACAACTTTCATTGTTAGCTCCATCCCATTCTGACTTAATATCATCTCTGTTCTTTCTTGTAAGAACCGGCAATATCTCATCTTGAAATTTTATAGGTAATTCCCTATAAGAAAAAAAACAACGCTGTTCTTGACTTTGCCAAGAAAAATTATTGATCCAATCTAAATGTAACTCAGGACAAGCATACCAACATTCTTCTGTCGAAGGATGTTGGTTATTTTCATACACAAATCCATGTCTATACATTTGAGTTGCCACAGATAACTTGTGTTTAAATTCTATTTTAATAAAATTATAGCTAAATGCAGTAAGATTTAATTTTATTAAAAGCTTGTAACGTTCTTTATCATTACTACTATCCCACTGTTCATTAATGAAAAAAATTTGATCTTGAAATTTTTTTTCTAATTCTTTGTAAGATAAAAAATTACCCCTGTTTATTTCTGCATGTGTTGAGGACATAAAGCTTTCTTCCACTTGTTGCTTTAACAAATGTTTCAATAATGCAGTATTGGTTTCGATAATAGTTTGATTTGCAATAATATCATCGTTATGATCACGTCTATCTTGCTCCTGATCGAAAATCAGCTGGACATTTATTGCCAAATTTAATTGAATTATTGCAGTTTGTAAATTTTGATTTAACTGTTTAAATTGATCACTATAATCACTTGTTTTTAAAAGAAGGTGCTGCAAACTATTATTAATAGAAAATTTTTTCATAAACTCTAAGCATTGATTCAAATAATCATATAATAATTTTAAGTTTGTTTGATAATAATCACTTTTTTCCTCAATTAGCTCAAAACTTCGACCTCTTAATGTTGTTACAACAATTATAACTCTCTCATTTAATGTTTTAAATTGTTTCTCGTTGGCTTTCGCCAACTTTACTTGATTATTAATTAATACACCAACATTACAAATATCGTTGATCATTGTCTCTACAGATAACATTTTGGTATGGATCATAAAATTCCTATTTGTTATGCTAACATTAATCCCAATCTATCTTCACTAATTTTATAGTTTTTATTAATTTCAATATTTCTCTCTCTCATACTAATATGTCCATATATTTAAAGAGTTAATGATGCTTTGTATTCATTTACACTTTAATATAGCCCTCTTGTTAAATCGTTATTTTTTAATATAGCAATCTTGGTACAGGAGTTTTATTAGGTGATAAATTTTGAGCGGTATTTTCTAATACTATAACGCTATTTGAACCACTTAACCTTCTAAACATTAATGTTGTATTTCTATTAGATACAATGTATTTGGTTGATTTGTGTGCTGTTGATTCAAAAAATGATTTTTTATTATCTTGATTGTATAGTTTTTTATTAAAAAATAATCTAAAATTTGTAATTTCTTTACGATCTTCAAAATTATTAATATACCCCAGATGATTTTCCGACCAATTTTTTAATATAAATCTAAAATCACCAAAATTATTTGTTTTCTTTCGTAAAAATTTCTCATCAAAATTAGTCAAAAAATAATTCCAACAATCTTTAGGTAGCACACTCAATATTCCAACAAAATTACCAGAAGTTTTTATAATGTTTTGTAAATTTTCCTTACTAATTTGATCTAAAAAAGTAAATTTTAGTTGTAATTGTTCTACATAATTAGAGTGATTATAGGCAGTTTCTGGCAGAACAGCCAGAATATTAATAAACGTTGGAATGGTTATTGTTTTATAAAATAATTGATCTAAATCATTAAGCTTTATTAAAAAAGCTATTCCTTGTTCTAAATGTTCAAGATTTAACAATTTTAAAATATCAAATTGTTTTTCTGGAAAGGAAAGCTTTAAGAAGCCGTTGTATAAACGTTCTATAGATAAATTTGATTGTAATTGTTGCACAATATGCGATAGTAACCTAAGCCTATCTGATGGTAATGTATCATAGTCTTCGTCAAGTAAATGATCTAAATTCCTTTGAGCATTTTGATGAAAAGTGTCAAAAGGCATTGTTATTTCATCTGCTCTCTTTATTGTTATAGAAATTGAACACAGATTTTCTTCATAATACATAGTCAAATCCTCTATTATTATAATTTTTTACTACAACTAGTAATTGACACCTCATTTAACCGTTATTAATAGTTTCTTTTTATACTTTAATAGTTTTTCATTGTTTTTATTACTATTCTTTTATGAATAGAATAAACAATCACTACCAACCAATTACTTAATCCATTTTAAATAAATTTAATTTTCTTATAGTATTTATTAGTTAAATAAAAAGATATCATTCCTTAATTGAAAAATAATAAAAGAACAAACCATTGTTTTTGTGTATGAAATATTTTTATTGATCTTGCTTGACAACAAATCTATCTGATCTAGTAACGTCTCTGGTAATTCTAACAACTCTATTGAATTTATGGATGATAAAATATTTTGAATTTCTGAAATTTGGATATTAAGTAAATTATCGTTCACATCTTTTTTTATCGTCTGTTCTTCGATAATATTTAATGTATTAAGATATTTTAATTCAGGATTAAAAACAACAATGTCGATTGTCGATTGTCGATTGTCGATTGTCGATTGAACAAATGGAAAATTCAAACATAATGTTTTACACAAGATTCATTATAAATAACCTAACCAATTAGCAGTGATAATTTTACTATCTTTATACTATTAATGTCAACACAGATTCCTTGATCACCCACCTTAGCTCTACACTTTTAGTCTTCCATAATTAATTAAGCTATGCAACATGTTTTAGTAAAAAACCGCCCGTTTTTACATGCTCTCCAATTTTTATTATGCTAGCTACAAGTACTATCTTCTATCAAAATATCAATATTAATTTCTGATATGATTATTAATATTAAGGCCTTAACCTAGATTCAGATTTATTAACATTATGGTCGCTAGCAATAGTAGTTGCCGCTAAAGCTATTACAGCAGCGCAAACAAGGCCATAACAACCTAGTGATTTGCAATCGCAATAAGAACCTCTTTGTTGTTTTTGTTTTTCATACCCTGGCGAAAACTTTGGTGATAGGCCTTCAGGTATTATTTTTGAAATAGTGCTTTCCTGATAAGATTGATAAGATCGCTTGCACTTTTTTATACATGCTCTAATACAACTATAGTCCTCACCACAATCTATGAATACAGCTCCTATTAGCGCCTCTACTGTGTCAATTAACATGTTTGTTGTACAACGACCAAGACCTTTGCCAATTCTTATAAAGTCACTTATAATTAATTTATCAGCAATTCTATGCAACATACTATCTTCTTTATTGGAAACCAATTTGTCTCTTTCTGGATTTAATTTATCAACATCATATCCGAGATTTTCTTCCATTAATAAATCACTTATAACAAGGCGTAAAACTCTATCACCAAAAAATTCTAATACCTCATTGTTTTTGTCTCCCTTTTCGTTCGTCAAGCTTGCATGAGTTAATGCTTGTTTAAATAAATCTTTATTTTTAAATGCACGATTTAATGAAGTTATACTTTCAAAATCGTAGGTTCCTTTTGGAAGAACACAACTTGAAACAGGAAAAAAATCGAATATTTCTAAAGGTTTCCAAAGTGAAGCTATAACTCTTTTTACTTCGGAGTAGCACTGATTACTATCTTTAAATATAGCACCTATTAATGTTTTTATAATATCTGACGGGATCTTTGAATCTGAATCATATAATATTTTACGTTCACCTTCACCTAAAGACACAAATTTATCTATTTTTAATTTTTGGGCAATTTCACAAAAACTATAATTATAAATAGAAATTAAATTATCTCTCTTAATACTTAAATTACCCTCTCCAAATGAAGGATATTTTACCATTAATAAACCACTAATAACGCAATGCAGAACAGCATCGCCCAAATATTCCAAACGCTTATTAGATTTTTCATCATAGGCCCAAAACAAATAGGGCCTTTCATTAAAGGCGCTCTTGCGAATTAATACTTTTTCAAGCAAATCCTTATTATTAAACTTATAGCCTAATAATTGTTCAAATTCAAATAAGCTACTTTTCATTTTCTTACCTCACTTTGCTTATAACTATTGCCGTTAATAAAGGTCTAGATTTCGTTTTTTATTTGTGACTTTCATTTATGACATTGTCAATTTCCGCCTCAATTAAGTTTTTACTTTTTTATTATTAAAAATCAGTTTTATATCCCTAATTTTGTTGGAGCTTCCTTGAGGATACGTTAATACATTAAAGAAAATATTAAAAACCAAGTATATATATTAATTACTATTGTAACTCAAAGATCGTCAAGCAAGCAAATTAAGATTTTTTGGTTTTATGTTTTGTTGTATTAATTAACCATTTAAGAGCCATGTTTTACATGCTCTCCTATTTTTTGGGGTTATTTCATAAATTTTACCTATCTTTAATAAGGTGGATGTGGTGACTTTTGTTTCTTATGTATAACCTTAGTCTTTTGTCTTTTATGTTCTCCTTCTCTTGTTTGATCGGCAGGTTTTTGATACCACTCTGCTGATTTGGTATAATCTGGATAGGCAGCACTGCCTTTTCCTCGTTTTTCATATATCCATTCAAGATTATGTTGTGCATCTACATTTCCTTGATTAGCCGCCTTTTGAAAATACTCTATTGCCTTTACATAGTTTTGAGAAACACCAATGCCACCATTGGCATACATAGCTCCAAGATTCACTTGTGCAAATACATGCCCTTGATCAGCAGCTTTTTGATACCATTCTAGTGCCTTGACATCGCTTTGCAAAACACCAGTACCATTTGCATACATAACACCAAGATTATGTTGTGCATCAGAATTTCCATGGTTAGCAGCTTTTTGGAATAATTCTACTTCTTTAGTATAATCTTGAGCAATACCTTTATTGTTTACATACATAGCTCCAAGATTAACTTGTGCTTTTGCATTTCCTTGATTAGCGGCCTTTTGGTACCATTCTGCTGCTTTTGCATAATTTTTTGGGACTCCTTCGCCGTTTTCATACCTAAAGCCAAGAGCATATTGTGCGTCAACATATCCTTGATTAGCGGCCTTTTGGTACCACTCTATTGCTTTAGCTTCGTTTTTAGAAATACCGGTACCTTTTGCATACATGACACCAAGATTATATTGTGCCGTAGCATCACCTTGATTTGCAGCTTTTTGAAACCAATCTGCTGTTTTAGCATGGTCTTCAGGAATGATGATACCGCTTCTTGCATACATAACTCCTAAATTATGCTGAGCATCGACATTTCCTTGATTAGCAGCCTTTTGGTACCACTCTATTGCTTTGGTTTCATTTTTTGAAACACCTCTACCAACTTCGTACATGACACCAAGATTATATTGTGCCGTCGCATTTCCTTGATTGGCAGCCTTTTGAAAACACTCTATTGCTTTAGAATCATCTTGAGAAACGCCTGCGCCATTTGAATACATGAGACCAAGATCTGATTGTGCATTCGCATTCCTGTCACAATTAATATCTTTTAATTCTACAATGCTTGGAAAATAAGCATAACCATATCGCAATTTATATTCATAAGAAAGACCGTTAATTATCATGTCTAATTTATTCTCTAGTTGTCCTAAAGAAATCATCTTTTTAAAAACATTAATTGCCTCTTTATGGTTTTGTAAAGCAGCTTGATATAACCAATATATACCTGCTCCAAAATCTTTATGATCTTTCTGATGTTGTTCTTTAGATAAATAAATATATTTAAGTCCTAATGCATATTGAGCCTTTTTTTCTCCTTGCTGTGCTGCTAATGTTAACCAATGAATAATTTTCGGTAAATTTTCTTTTTCTTCGCTTTCTTGCAATAAATGAGCTAAATTTATTTGTGCTGTTACATCACCTTGCTGTGCTGCTTTTTCAAAATAATGTGCCGCTTTTTCTTGATCTACTTTAACTCCATAACCATTCATGTAACAAAAACCTAAACCAGTACAGGCATCAATATTATTTTGCAATGCAGCTTTCTGAAAATAACTAAATGCTTTGCTATAATCCGAGGGAACAGGACCGTTACTACTTGTGTATAACCGAGCTAACCTTACTTGAGCTTCATCATTACCTTGTATTGCTGCTTGTTCTAATAACTTAATGCCTTTAATAGGATTTTGTGCAATTCCATCACCTTCTAAATATGCTAAACCAAGTATTAATTGAGATCCAATAAAACCTAACTGCGCTGATTTAGCTAGGTAGACAATTGATTCGGGCGTTTGAATGTGGTTGTTTTTACTTGCTAAAACTATCCCTAAATGATGTAATGCTTCAGCATCTTCTTGTTTAGCTGCTTCACGTAACCAATATATTGCTTGTTCCTCATCAATTTGACAATAATCACTATTTAAATAAAGTTGTGCTAACAATTTTTGGGCATAAACTTGTTCTAATTTTGCTGCTCTAGTAAGATATTCGATAGCACTTTTAATATCTTGTTGTGCCCCTTCTTGTATTAAAGTTTCACCTAATACGAATAAGCTATCTGCATGATCTCGTTCTGCTAAAAGTTTTAGCTGCTTTAAGGCTTCAATAACATCCTGTTTAACAAACACTCCAATTAAATAGCCGTATGCAAGCTTAAATTGTGCATCTAGATCTTCTTGTGCTGCTGATTTTTTATACCATATTGCAGCTTGTTCTGAATCAATAACAGTTCCTCGGCCTGTTTCATAGCAATATCCTACATAATATTCAGCAATAGCATTGCCAGCTATTGCTGCTTTTTCAAACCAAAAGAATGCCTGATTATCATTATTATTAATTCCCAGACCCAAAAAATATTGTTTGGCTAATCTAAGCTGTGCATCAACTATGTTTGCTTTGGCAGCAAGCAAAGAAAATTTAGCAGCTAATTCTAGATCTTTTTTTATACTATCAACACCATAAAAATATATTTCTCCTAAACTATTAGCTGCTGCTATACTAGCAAGAGAAGCTATTTGTATAAAATAGCTTCTGTCAATTAAACAAAGCCTTAATTCTTCAGGCATTTCTAATAATTTGAATTCTGCGGCTTGAGTTAAATATTTAATAGCTTTAGCATCATTTCTAATTACTCCACAACCTAGCCAATACATTTTTCCTAATTCAAATAATGCAAAAGGATGATTTTTTTCGGCAGCTTTTGCAAACCATTTGATTGCTTGTTTATAATCTTTTATAGGAAAATGATCCGAAGAAAAAATTGCACCTAATTGTAATTGAGCATCGACAAAAGATTCGGCAGCTTCCATCAATAGTGGTAATCCTTTATTTATATTCTGAGGTACTTTATTAATGCCAATAATATATATAGTGGCTAAAATAGCTTTACTTATTCTATCTCCTTGTTGTGATTTTTGTTCCAGTTGAGTTAAAAATTCTTCTAACTGTTTTTTATTTAATAAAGATAGTTGTTCCTCAAGAGGTTTTTTAATTTCATTATTATAATTAGCAGCACAATTAAATTGAATTTCATAAGCACCCATATCTTGTTTTATGGATTTAATATCACAGGATGATTTGTTTAACCATTTTGGCAATACATTAAACAAAACTCCACGAGAACCATCTCTGTTTACATGATTACCAATGCCAGTGATAATAGTAAGTTTATCAATTTTTTGATCTTTTGCTCGTGTAAGCATGGTGTCAACAACCTCTTTTGCTTTTTTTACTGATGCTCCATGTAAATCAACGGACATAGATGGAGCAGATGAAGATGATGCACACATAGTTGCGTTATGTATTTCTTGTTTAATTTGCTCATATGCTGCACGATATATAATATCCTGTGAACTGGTACATGCATAGTTTAAATCAGCTAAAGCTTTATCAATCATTCCTAAAGCATAATAAGAAAGGCCTCGACGATAATATGTTGGGATATTAGAAAATCTTTTTAATGCTTCTGAAAATTGCTCTACCGCTTTATCATAAAAATTATTATTATAATAAACCATACCACGTTCATGATAAATTTTATATGGCATAGAATATTGATGTTCTATGCTAGTTAGCAACTCTAACGCTGCTGCCACATAACCATGATTCCCTAATTCATTTATTATACGAGTTGTCACATAGTAACCATAACTTCTTTCGTTATCTATAGCGCTAGCTATCAATTGCTGTCTATATGCTTCAAAATCAAAGGTAAACATACGTTGAAACACTTTAGGTAAAACAATTGATAATTGTTGATATACCGTACTTAAATCTGATTCAGCAACTGGTAAATAACTTTGTTCTTGTGCAGAAATTATAGCATTGCTACGTAACCGAATATCACTATGACTGCTCGTTGCTTTGGGTAGTTGCCAACAAGCTCCAATAGGTTTAAAAGTTAAAGAATAATTATCTCGTATAATTAAAAAGGCTACTCGCATAGTAGCATCATATGTTTTTTTATCATTAACAACTAATTTAGATGGAGTGTAAGCATCTACCATAAATGATGTGCTATTGCTACTTCTCCAAGTTATAAATAAATTTATTAAATCTTCATTTAACCCATTAAATTTACTTATATGTACAAAGAATAGCTCCATAGCTTTATCATCATTTGGTTCGAGTAAAAATTTAAGTATTTCATCAAGATCATGCTCAGTAGCAAACCACGTACCTAGATCTTTTTGTAAATCCGGCACTCTGATCATATAAATATTACTGTGCATTTCTTTGTGTATTTGTTTAGATAAGAGTGAAGAATATTTTCTTGGTAATACCTTTGTTAATGGTCTATATTGTTGTAAATCAGACTCTACAAACATTTGATGAGTTAACAAAGTATCGTCTGCAATAATAGCGGTTGAAATATTATCCCCTATTTTAAGAATATTTTGGTATAATTTTGGCTCAAAATGCAAACCACAATATATGCCTGCGTAATTAGATATTGTTGAAAAATCAATAGCCGTTTGTTCGTTAATATTATTTTTTTCGATAAACTCTAATGCTTTACTAAATTTATTTAATGGCAAAGTACCAGGATGATCAACCATTAAAAATGGTAATCCAAATGATAATAAGTTTTCTTTCAAGAGATCGACTATACTTTTATCATAAATTTGTTCTAACCCGGAAAATCCTGATTGCATTCCATTACCAAACCTCAATATTTTTATTTCCTCACTATCAGTGAATTTTAAATCAACTCTGCCAAAAAATATTTCTGCTTTACACTGATTTGCACTTTGAATAGTTGCAAGTTCTACTCGTGCTGTTTTGGGACATTGTTTCAAGAGTTTATAGGCTTCCTGGTATTTAGATTCCATTATAAATATTTTTGCTTGTACAAAATTTCTATTATCAATAGCTTTTTGATAATTAGGATCAATACGTATAGCTTCATTAAAAGCCATTAATGCCTCGTTATATTGATTTAAAAATATATGAGCTAGCCCTTTATTAAACCAGGCTTCTTTCATTTGAGAATTATAATGTATAGCATCATTATAACATTGGATAGCTTTACTATAGTTTTTTTGTGTAGTGTACTTATTGCCTTCTTCTTTCTTTTTTATTGCTAGAGTTTCATTTTCTGATAACATAAATATTTTCCACTTAAGCCAATATACTAATGGAAGATTTCACGTTCATATAAATCCCCATTTTATTAAATATTTTTAAAACAATTAAATTATTAGTTTCATTAATTTAGAAACAACCTCTTGCTGGGGATGTTTTTTGGCTAAATTTACATGTGCAATCTTTGATTTTTTCATGCTTTCCTTAAATAACACTTCTTATACTTTACGCCATTACTACACGGACAATTTTTCATTACGACCAATCTTCAACTAAATAAACCTTCCTATAAATATTAAATTGAGTCAACAAATTGATTATGTTATTAGTTAAAGTAATTTTATTGTAATTTCTTGTTTTTTTAGCTTTATAAATTATTTTTATCAGATTTACACAACACATGTCAACAGAATCTTTTGACAGCACTACCTTGTAGTGTTAATAACACATCATCTTGACAGAAGCAAAACAAGAGTAGTAAATATAGCTTTGGGAGAATCCTTATTATATCTAGAAAAATAGCATTATTTTTAAACGAATCTAAGCTTCCGCTGAGCCAACAAAGTTTTGATTACATATTAACACAAAGAATTGAGCCAAAAATTAAGTACAACTACTGGATAAATGCAAAGAAACTTTTTAATAGCGATATTCAATTTTTTACTGTTACAGAAAACCAGAATACAGTGTTACCAATATGGATGAGATTAGACAGAAGCATATCGCCAGGAAGGATTTATGGTGATGATGTTGCAATTCAAGGAGAAATAGCATATTTAGCTGCGCCTTTCGGTGTAAACATAGCTAACATAAGCAATATAAGTAATCCAGTTTTTTAGGAAGAATTAATATTGATTCTACTAAAATGGCCAGCCTTGTTGCTGTTGATGGTTCTATGTTAATGGTAGCAACAAGAGAATCCCTTAATCCATCTGGTTTTCGTTCGTTTTTACAGTTTATAGATGTGAGCGACATACGCAA
This sequence comes from uncultured Francisellaceae bacterium, assembly GCA_903907935.1. Classification (GTDB taxonomy): domain Bacteria; phylum Pseudomonadota; class Gammaproteobacteria; order UBA6186; family Azoamicaceae; genus UBA6186. The sequence goes on along the minus strand of CAIVQA010000112.1, from coordinate 6,504 downwards.
TCTATTATTACTTTCAAATAACATAGCTGCTACATATGCCACCGAAATTGTGATTTCTGGTATAAAAATTAAGGGTAACACTGCTTATGTGGCTACGTCTAAAGGCATAGGAGGTGCCGGAGGGAGAAGGGCTGAAAATAATAAATATTAATAATATTCGTAATGCAATTGCAACTTGATATTATTAGTGTTTTAAGAATTTTTAATATTATGAGTTTTTCGATACAAGAAAATATAGCTTATATTGCATACAACAAGAACTTGAGGTGCGATTATTCAGGCAGTTGTGCATATTTTGGTGATGGAGTATTGCAAAAGGTGGATTTGAGCGATTTGCTTAACCCTGTTCTTCTAGAAAAAAGAGAATTTTCTGGAATCTCCCCATACAACAAATAGAGGTAAAAGGGGCAATAGCTTTTATATTTACTATTACTGGTGTTTTTCACATTATGGATATAAGCGATGCATTAAATCCAATCGTTCTAGAGCGTTTTGATATTAATGGCAAAAGCATGACGATACAAAATGGGATAATGTATTTCACAACAGCGAACTTCTTGCAGGGACTAAGGCTTAATAGTGGATTACTAACTGGTATAACACCAAGTATTTCTACTGACAGCAAAATATATACCATTAAAATAAAAGCTTTTGATAATGATGAATGTGTCGATATAAAATTTTTCCAAGTTGTTGTGCAAGCATCTTCTACTGTCACCCTCACCTCAACTCAAAGCATCACGCGCACTAAAAACAGTACCATTAACGTTGTTCAGCCTATAAAACCTCTCCTTTCCTAACACCAACCCATATTTTTTCCAAAACATTAGTTCAGCGCCTCGCTTTTGTCGCCAAATTCTTCAATAAAAAAAAGCGAAAGTAACAGTAATACTTGGTTATATGTTTGCGCTGGATTAGTTGTATGGATGGGTGTTGGCATAATGATAAAACCAGCTGTTTCTATTTTAACCCAATATAAAACATCAAGAAAGAATAGAACTTTAAATTTAGATACACAAGGGTTAACCGAGTTAAATTTAAATGAATTAGAACTGGAAAATCAATCAGTGCCTGATGTTTTAATTGCACGAAATAAAGATTCCAGACATGTTAGCATGAAAATATAGCACAACGGTTAAAACAATAATAGGCAGGAAGTCGTTTTTTTAGCTTTAAGCTAAAAGTAGTTTTTTCGTCTCTAAAAATGCTTTCTTGAAATTGGTTCCCCAAAAATCTAAACTTTAGATGGGTTTTGAGAAAATTGTGGTTTGATTGTATCTTGGTTACAAATATCTAGTAATATGAAGTTATATAAATTAAACTAAAACCATAAATTTGAAATTTAAGAGCAGGGTTACAATGGATAAAATTAGTCCTAGAGGAGATATGCCTTTAAAAAAATCTTTGGTGTTGAAGAGAATAAGGATTTACTCATATCTTTAATTAATTCTATTGTTGGAGTAGAAGATTTGGACAAGGGTTATGGGTTAAGATGAATGCTAAAAAAATTAAAATCCCAACTAATAATAAACCTTATGGGATAAAGTATTCGTTAACATTACATGATCCTGATGGTCAACGATTGCGATGTAGATCTAATTTTAAAAAGGAGAATTAATTAAATGAAAACATTAACTATTGATATAGCTTCGTACAAACAAATTAAAGCAATGACAATGGCTATTGCTAGAGGGGAACTAAAAGTTGCCAAACATGATCCTAAAGTTTGGTTTTCTTCTATAGAATCATTAGCACAAGTTTTGTCTACTAAAAATAAAGTATTATTAGAAATTATTGCTAAAAAAGAACCAAAAAATATCAAGGAATTAACAGCTATATCTAGGCGACAAAAAAGTAATCTATGTGAAGAGTTAATTTCTGTAATCCCATATAGCAAACTAAAAGTAAATTGTGAATTATTTAAATCTAAAATTGATGGATAACAATACAAAGAAAACCTTGATTTTCTAAGTAAGCAACCGTCTTCTATGAGCTTTAGATGGTGCTTGTTTAACACTATTAAATTGATCTACCACTACTTCCGGATCATCAAAAGTAATAAATGCAACTCTAGTCGAGAATTTTGGATCTGGTTTCAATATATGAACTCTAGAAATAGCACCATAACTAGCAAACATTTTTCTTATTTTTTCTTCAGTAATATTATTAGGCAAACCTTTAACCCTTACATCTGGTTTTTGATGTGTATAATACGAAGATTTAGGTTTGCTTGCTGATGGTTTAGCAATTTCCATAAATATAGTACATGACATTCCAAGTTTTTGGCACATTCCACATAAATCTTCTCTATGAGGCTTATTAATACTATTTCCATCTGGATCTTCTCTAGGCTTAAGCTCTTCTTGGTCGTAAGGAAAAACTTTATTACCACAACTTTTACAATCTTGGGTTTCATTAGCCCAACTGTGAGCACTTTCCCACCGAGCTCCGCAATCACATTCATAATACCAGTACATTTTTCTTTGCATGCTACTGGAGGTTGTTTCGTTGTCCAAGCTATCTGCTCTATCTTTTCTATCAAAAGCACCTATTGTATTAGCTTTATAGCAAGAATCAAACATCGGCGTTATCTTTTTACTAAAATCAGGTTCCTTTTTATTGGCAATAGCTGTTGTTCTTTTTTCTATAGTTGACGATAGATTAAAAGAATAAGTAGCATATTCTTTAGGTGGGATATAAGAATAGCTAGATGCAGTAGCATGCTGGATGGTTATAATAGTATTTTAAATAAAGAAGCCGGCATTATTTTCGTACCTGTAGAACATGAAGGTAATACCCAAGCTAGCGATGAAGAAGTAGACGAAATAAAAAAATTAGTTAACAAATTACTCGGAAGAATATTTACAAATAAAAAAGGAGAACAAAAATCTATAGGCTGGGAAGATATGCTGTTTTTAGCACCATATAATCATCAAGTAAATAAATTACAAAAATCCTTGGGTGAAAACGCCAAAGTTGGTAGTGTAGATAAATTTCAAGGGCAAGAAGCTCCTGTTGTTTTTCTAAGTATGTGCGCTAGTGACGCAAACGAATCTCCTAGAGGTATTAATTTTTTGTTTGATAAACATCGCTTAAATGTAGCTATCTCGCGTGCACAATGTCTGGCAATTGTTGTTGCAAATCCAAACTTAAGTCAAATTACGGCAAGCAGTGTTGAACAATTATCATTGGTAAATATATTTTGTCATTTGCTACAAAGGAGTTGCAATTCCTACTAATTATTTACTATATAAAATTAAATTGATTCAAAATAACCTCATGCATCCCAAATCACGTCAAACATAGTCTGTTTAATATTCCGATCTACAATAAAACTTTATCGTAATTTTGTGTTTTATTTGTTTTAGTCAGCCTTGATCTGTTCTAATGTAGCCAATGTAATAGATTCACAATAAGTTACAGCTAATTCTTCCTGATCAAGCTGTTTCAATCTTTCTATCTCTGGATGTGCGTTCATGAATTGTAATAATTTCTCTTTTGGTGTTTTAGAGTATGTCCCAATATAAAAATCGAAAAGTTCTACCGCTCCAGAAATAGGGTAATGATTTACCATATGATTTATAACTCCAAAAAATGTCTCAGGATGCTGCTTATACGCTATCAATTCACTTTCGTTTAAAGGGGTAGTAACAATCAGATTTCGTGGTGGATGATCTACGTGATATATTCCAAAACAGGTTTTGTTTTTTTCGACAACCGTAGCGTTTATTAATTTGCCAACCACCTCTATTCCATTCTCGTCAGGTATTTGGTATCTATTGCCAATTAAAAGCCTGTCATTTTTAACACTGCCAAATTCAAATTCTGGAACGCCACCGTTAAATGTTACGGGAATTTGATAGTGTGAGTGCATTGATTCTATTAACAGCATAATATCTTTATGTTTTTTATTGGAATAATACCGCTCTTTTAACGATTGGTGTGTAGCTGTATAATCAAAATCTGGCATCCTGAAACCTAAGAATAACACTTGCCTTACATAGCTGGTTTCCTCGCCATATCTATGGCACGGGTTATTCGTGATAATTAAATATGCGGATCCGCTTGTTGGTAAAGTTACCTCTTTCTCTTTTACTGCATCAATAATTTCATTCAATAAGTTTGGATCATCGCTAATCTTGTTGTCAGGCTTGTTTAGTTCAAGGAAAATTATTCTAGGATATGCGGAGTACTTTTTAAGTGCGTTGCTGATGTGTTCGCCAATGGATGCTTTTAGACGTTTAGATGATTTCACCGCATTATTTTTGCTCTTTACTCCTAGCACATTCAATCTATGGATCAGTTTTACTTCTACAGTGTATTTATTTTCTGATACAGGACTTGTTATGATGCATTCTGGTACCTTTCCCATTCTTGCCAGAATGTTCGTCTTGGAATTCAATTTGAAATCCTGCTCTTGTTAAGTACGCAAATACAAGTGTTTCTTGATATGCGCCAGGAAACTGCTTTACAATTTTTAATCGTTCAATCAAACTGAATGGTATGGTTACATTATGTTCTATGCAATATAGTGCATATGCTAAATGTAAGTATGCCTCTGCTGCACCAGTACACGGCATTGAGGCTATACGAATATCTTGCATTAGTTTTTTATTATATTTTGATAATTTTTTATGCCATTTAAGTATCTCGTGCATTTCATTGTCTGCTTTGGCGTTCTCTGCTAGAAACCAGTCTTTACCAAATATTTTTATCATGTGTGCTATCAGCACGTCGTGAAATGTCACATCTTTATTAAGGGTTATTAGTTGACCTCCTATAAAAATAAGTCGCTTACCATTGAATTCGGTAGAGATAATCTCTTTACCTAATCCTTGCTGATCTATAATTCTTTTACGTTTAGCCTCTATTTGGGCGACTTTCAATTTTAGCTCAGCCTCTACACTGTGCTGCATACGTAAAAGAGTACTTTCAGGTGCACTGTAGGGGTGGCAGTGTTTATGTTTTTTATTACTTCCACATGGACATAGTTGGTTGCACCCTATCTTGATTTTATGCATAGCAAATTCTTCTAGTTAGTGGTTAATGAATATAAAATTGTCATAATCAATTATAACTGCATGAAGTTTTCTTTATAGAGATGTTTTTGAAATTGTACGAAAGTATTCTTGATTCCTTCAAGACTGCCTAACTCTTCTTGAGCATCCACAATAGCTAGATATTTCAACCTCAGTAAGTCTGGTAGTTTTTCTTGAGCAAGCTCGTCTACGCCTGATTCAATATACTTAAATAAAACAAACTCAAGAAACTCTTTATGTTTGTTATTAAGCGAAGTAAATATGTTTGTTTGCGCCTTAGTGACACGTTCTTCACGTGTAATTGGCGTGATGTTATATGCCACATACTCGAGTACATCAAACAGATCGCTATTTTCGGCATTAATCAATTTTTGCAGCTCTGCTAAAATATTATGACCATACCCAGCTTTCTCTAATTTATCTAACAATTCTTTACGTGTAGCCGGATCTGACCATATTTGACGAAGTTCTGCTTCATTTTTAAAAAACTCAGGTAGTGAACCATATAGATTTTGCATAAATTCTTCTACAGAAATTGGCTTACCATCAACGCTCCAGAATGATGTAGAAACCATGTGCTGTATTTGTCTTTCTTTTCCATCACGTAACTTTATTTTCACAATCTTTTTTTTATTTTTCTTCTGCTCATTTTCTTCCTGCTCATCTTGTTCAGTAACATATGATTCTGAGTCTTGTAGAACTTTGGGTCGTCTTGCTTCACTAACTATTGTTTCATCTACTGGCTCACCATCCCATACAGAATCCTTATGACGAACGTAAGCGCCAACAAAATCATAAATCGTAAAATATTCTTTGCCATCAAAAGTGCGGGTACCACGACCAATAATTTGTTTAAACTCAATCATCGAATTAACCGGTCGCATTAAAACAATATTTCGAATATTGCGTGCATCTACACCGGTGGAAAGTTTTTGAGATGTAGTTAGTATTGTTGGGATAGTTTTTTCATTATCACGAAAATCACGTAAATATTTCTCACCCATAGCAACATCATTTGCTGTCACTCGTACACAATAAAATGGGTTTTTATTTTTACATGTTTGGTTAATAAGATCGCGTACAGCTGCAGCATGGTCTTGGGTAGCACAAAAAACAATTGTCTTCTCATTCTGATTAATCATTGAAAGAAAAAGCTCTACTCTTTTTTTTTCTTTGGCTTTTATTTCTATAATCCTATTAAAATCCGCTTCTTGGTATATTTTTCCTTCCTCAATTTCACCCTCAACAACAGTATCATCAGACGTATAAATGTACTCGTCTAAAGTGGTCTGAATACGTGTTACTTTAAACGGAGTTAAGAATCCTGTGTTTGCTAATGTAATTTGGCCCCATTTAACTTTTTATTTTGGCCCCACCATAGGCGAGTTAAACCACATGCATAAATTTAAATTATGCATACCAAACATTTTTATTACAACTTAATTAAAATTAATAGTCAATTATT
>CAIVQA010000111.1 GCA_903907935.1 uncultured Francisellaceae bacterium | reverse complement strand
AAGATTCTAAAGCCAATTTTATGGCTTCTCTTTTAAATTCATTTGTATATGCTTTATAGTTTTTCTTAGTCATTTTGGTAACACCTCATTTGTTCATAGATTTTAACAAATTGATGTCCATTAAGTTAGGGGAAGATTACACAGCTTAATTTTGATGTTAATAAACCAATTAATGATAATGAGCAGACTCTATTACATTTAGCTATTAAACATAGAGCAGGTGGAGAAATAATAGCTTTATTAATTAATTCTAACGCTAATATCTATGCTGAAGACAAAGATGGGCATACACCTTTTGGATCTTACCCATTTACAATCAATGAAACCAAGCAACTGCCTGCATTATACTCAGACACATATGATGAACACTTAGTAATTGCAACTAGTATTTTGTGGGATTTTAGGTTGCGTTTAAATAAATTTTTTTCTCAATGGCTAAAAGTTGAATTTTATAAAATTGGTAAAGTTCCACCAAATGTTATATTAAGTACAAAACAGTTAGCAGCTGATTTATATCTATTAGTTACCTCAAAAGATAGTTCTCTTGCTGATAAAATACAGGAACAACTAGGTGAAATTTTAGAAAATATATTGAGCATAGAATTAAAACAAGCCGTAATAAAATTTAAACAAATATCAGCCACAGAAGATTTAAGTTGTAAGGTTGCTATTATAATTAAAGATAGCCGTTGTAGTAACACTACTGGGGATACAGTTAGTTGGGAAGATATATTGTCTTTTGGTAAAAAACAGCATGCGTTCCTGATTGAGGTAAAAAATATCATTACGCAACACAATCTTATTAATATTGAAAATATCCAAGAATTACAGAACATACCGACATTACCATTTATTCAAGAATTATCTCCAACCCAAAAACTTGGCTTTATTAAACTTGGTATTAAATATTTTTCAATAATGGGAGGAACAGCTTGTAACATCCATCAAGATAGCGCTTTTTCCTTGCTAACTGAAATAGAACAAAAATTTATTTTTCAATCTAGGTATTGGAACTTACATATAATTTCTAGTAGAGATGATAATGAAGTTTTTTTACAAATTACTGAATCAATAATCAAAGCCATTGAATATAAACAAGTTATATTTGATTTGAATTGTGCAGATTGGAATGGCAAGACTTGCTTAGATCACGTTATTTCAAAAACAAAAACTTTTTCAGATGAAAAAACAAGAAATGCATTTAAAAAAAATGGTAAGTTATGTGCTTTATTACTACTACATGGAGCAAAAGCTACCAGCAATATTAACGAATTTTCAAGAAGGAGGAAAATTATGTATTCAGATCAAGATCAAATTAGAATGACAGACAATATGGTAAGGGTGGTTATATGATTGAGAATGTTAATGATATCGTTAGGTGTGTAGAACGGGGTGCTGTAAAAGTTCCATCATATAATCTGGTTGCCAATAGGAAGCAAGTTAGCGGTTGGGAAGCTTTTGAGTTGTGTAGACTAGGTGATGGAAAAGTGGCGTTCAAAAGTTTTCATGGTAATTTTATATGTGCGGAACCCGATGGAACTTTGAATGCTAATAGGAAGCAAGTTAGCGGTTGGGAAGCTTTTGAGTTGTGTAGACTAGATGATGGAAAAGTGGCGTTCAAAAGTTTCCATGGTAATTTTATATGCACGGAACCTGCGGCAACCCTAAGACCATTATTTCCGACAACCAGATATGAAGAAAAAAGCGCTTTAGAAGCTTTAGATACATTTAATGATGAACTTAAAGAATACTGTAATTTATATGAAAAACCTATTGCAGAACTAAATGTACAAGAGTGCAGATTACTTTATAATATTGCTAACATATTTTATATTTTAGATTTGAATAAAATATTTCCTCAGCAATGTACACTTGATAAAACCATAGATAGATTATTGCAAGAAGATTACAAACCATTGTTTATATATGCACGAGAATGGAATTCAGTAGTTGCTGTAGTTGAGCAGAAGCATGCTATTGTGCAAAAACTCTTAGAATATCGTGTGCAAATTGAATTTGATGTTAATGAATTTATTACCGATCATAAGCAAACACTATTGCATTTGGCTGTTAAATATAAAGTTGATGATGAAATAGTTGCGTCACTAATTAATGCTGGTGCCAATATTTATATCGAGGATAAAGATGGTTACACACCTTTTGGTTCTTATCCACTTGCTGAAGATGAAATAAAATATTTGCCTGTATTATATCAACAAGAATATGACGTACATTTGCCAGTACCAACTAGTAGTTTATGGAATGCGAGATTGCATTTAAATAAATTATTTTTAAAGTGGCAAGAGGTTGAATTTTTTAAAAATGAAATGCCTGTACCTATATTACACACATTAAACCCAGAACAATTAGCAGCAGATTTATATGTATTAGTTACAATAACTGATGATGCTCATATTGCTTTAAAAAAACAGCAGCTAAAAAATTTAGAACGAGAATTAATGACAGAATTAAATTGTAAAGAAGTTGTTGTTATAATCAAAAACGGCACTTTCAGTAATACTGTTACTTGGAAGGAAGTATTACATTTTGGTGAAAAACAACAAACTCTTTTAAACGAAGTAAAAGTTATTATCAAGGAACATGATCTTGATGTTTTTGATGCTAGTATTTGTGAATTACAGAACGTACCAACTTTACCATTTTTGGAAATGTTGTCTCCAAAACAAAAGCAAGGATTTATTAAACTTGGTAACAGGTATTTTTCAATAATTGGGGGAATGTATTATAGAGAATGTGATCAAGATCGAGTTTTTAGTTTATTGGTCGAGAATGAAAAAGTATTAGTTAGGCATGCTTTTTATTGGAATTTATATCATATTTGCAAATATAAGAATATAGATGAAAGTCTATTAGAAATAACCAGATTAATAATAAAGGCTTTAAAAACCAAACAAGTTGACTTTGATATTAATTATATTGATGAATATGGAAAAACTTGCTTAGATTATGCCATAAAAAAGCTTTATGGTGAGCGAAGCGGTTCATTTTCTTTGAATGGTCAATTATGCGTTTTGCTATTAAAGCATGGCGCAAAAGCAGTAAATAATATAAGAAATAAAGGAGATGATGTTATGTATGAAAATAGTCAATTAGTTGCTAATCAGGAAATTGATACTGCTTACAGAGGTATTGATGAAAACTATACAGGAGTACACGGCGATCTTACAGTTGTTCCATATCAAAATGGTAAAATTATTTTGTCACAAGATCATTCGTTTAATAACATTTTGCAGACTGTGGGCAATGATTTTTTGGCTCTTTCTATAAATTGGATAGATAAAAATTCTCCTGATCAGGTCTTATTGAGAAAAATTGCAGATAATTCTCATGAAAATGAAATTATAAAAATATTTACAGAAAATAAACTTTTGAAATATGAGAGCGATAAATATGAGAATTTGCCTACCCATTGGGTGGCAATTTCAGGGAGATCAGAATTAATTCCCATTATTAAAGATAATTGTTGTGATATGTGGCAAGCCAATAAATTTGGGCTATTGCCATTACATATGGCGGTAATATTTAACCAAGCTACTACCTTAAAAGAACTTATAAAAACTTTTGGAGGAAGTGATCGTATAAGTAAAATTAAATATAGATCATTAGATGGATCTATACATGAAATAGAATTGAATCCTTTTCATTTAGCTGTGTTATTAGGTAGAGAAGAAATCATTTCCTTGTACTTAGACAATAATTATAAGGGATTAGATCCCAATATTAATGGTTTTGGCACCATTTTCCATCTAGTTGTATCCGGTGGACAAACTCCGGTATTAAATCATTTATTTAATCACCCAAAGCTAAGAAATGAAAGCTGGGGATTATTGCAACGAAACCATGAGATAGATAAACTACCAGTCTTAAGTTATGCTGCAGCCTTAAATAAACATTGGATAGTAAATCAATTGTTGAATAGCTATCAAATACGTCCTGAATGGAGGGTTCTCTATAAGCATGACCAGGATCAGTCTGCTTTAATTGCAGCAGTTAAGCACGGGGCTATTGATAGCGTAAAAATGCTAGTTGGTATGGATGTTAAAGTAGATTTTAATTTTAATCATCCAAATAAAGAAGGTACTTCTTCTAAGAATATTACATTAGAGCGTTTTACTGAAAAAATGCTTAAACAAGAGCCTAATTCTTGTGAACGTAAGGACATTCAAACTTTTATTAAAAATGTAATAAGTGGACATAAAGAAAATAAAGATAAGATTTTAGACGTGAAACAAAGGCACATAAGGAATTTAGTATTCCAAGGTGGTGGTATTAAAGGTGTAGCGCTTGCTGGAGGTTATAAAGCATTAGATTACATATTGCGTCACAGGCATAAGCAAACTATAGAAGATATTGAATGTGTAGCTGGTACTTCTGCTGGCGCCATTTTTGCGTTAACGGTTTCTGTAGGGATTCCTCCAGATCAATTAATAGATTTGTTAAGAACGGCTCCATTTTCACATTTTTTAGATGATGTGAAGCCGTCTGTATTAACTAAAAATGGATTTTGGCCGAAAATGTCTGGGTTGTTTGATGATATCTTAGGATTAGGTAAGCAAACTATTAGTTTTGTTACTCATCCATTGACGCGAAGTTTAGATATTTTAAAAACCGATGGTTTGAGCAAAGGTGAAATTATAATGGGATGGTTAAGTAAAGTGATAGCTACCCATTTGCTTAGTGTTATGGAAGAAGAAGGTATCACTCCGTTAGCTAATTTTATAAGAAGTATTCCAGGTTTAGAAGAGGCAAGATGCATTGACTTACAGCAAGTACCGGCGCATGGCTTAGATGATAAACAATTATTAAAACTAAATTTCGGCCATTTGAAGGAATTAATAAAATTTAATCCAAAACGATTTAAACATCTATTTACAGTTGCATTGAGGCTACAAGATCAAGAATGTAGTGAAGGTATTGAAGTGATGAGTTCTTGGAATAACGAGTGGAGAGAAGTACTAATCATAGATGCTGTTAGGGCTTCTATGTCTATACCAGTAGTATTTATCCCTCATCAGGTCAGAACATTTAATGAGCACGGTGTTCTTGCTTTACATTCCAATAGACATTATGTAGATGGAGGTGCCTTGAAGAATTATCCGATTGAGTTATTTGATCGCTTTAAATATTTACCTAAATTTTCTAATGGAGATGATGATAAATATGAACCAAATCCATTTACAGTTGGTTTTAGGTTGTTTACTCCAGAGGAATTAAAGCAAGGAGTAGAAAGTGGATGGTTAGGACAACTTAAGGCTCAAGTCAAAAAATTAAAGGAACAAATGCAACATGCTATTGACAAGAATACCGCAATTGGGTTTATGAAAACTCTGGCTAACCTTTATTATAATGCTGAAGATATTATTGCGGAATTTCAAAACGTTAGAGCAGGAAGAACAATCAATATTAGTAATAATGGAATTGATACATTGCAATTTGATTTGAGTGAACCACAAGCAGAAGCGCTGATTATTAGTGGGGAGCAGGCTATTTGTGAAGCATATGAACAGAATTATCAAGAATATAAAGCATTGGAAAGTAGAGTCATGTATGGATTTGAAGCTAAGCAGAATGTTGCAGAGGACCAAAGCTACACATTATCCCCTGCTGCTGTGCAACTAGGAGTACCATCATCTAGCACTAGGCAAGATGATGATGCACTAGATTATTGTTCAGACTCCAGTTTAGCTAGAGCTATAGCGCGCCCCCAGTGAAAGAGCGGCGATTATTTATCGAAAAAATCGCCGCTCTTTCAAAAGATTGGAACTTACCTAAACAAGACAATGAATTTGTAGACAGGAAAGAATTGCAAGATTTATACTCATTCTTTGCTTGCAGCAAAAATAAAGAAGGTAATGAAATTGTAGTTTGTACTGGTCTAGGAGGTATAGGGAAAACTCAATTAGCTTTAAAATATATTCATAGTAGTGGTGGTAGATATAATTTAAAAGCTTGGTTTTCAGCAGAAAATATTTTATATTTAAAAGAACAATATATCGAGTTTACCAAAATACTTGATTGTTCTATAGAAAGCCCGTCTTTGAAACAAGCACAAGACAATGTTAATCAATATTTATCAGACTACTCTGGGTGGTGGCTGTTAGTGTTTGATAATGTTGAAGATTATAAAGAAATAAAACCATTTTTACCAGTGAAGGGCGGACATATCATTATTACTAGTCGATATCAAGGATGGCCCAATACATTTAAAAAATTACCAATAAATAAAATGAGCGAACATGAATCTATACAATTAATGAAATCATCAATAGGTAAAAATGAAAATTTTTCAGACAACGAGGAAGAAGATTTAAAATTATTAGTTGAAGAATTAGATTATTTGCCATTAGCAGTCACTCAAGCTGGTGCCTGTATAGGATATCAAGGTATATCTATAGCTGTATTTTTAGAGAAATACAAGAATGATACAAAAAGAATGTTAGAATACGACAAAACGCTTTTAGGAACAAAACATGTTTCAGTTGCAGTTACCTTTCTTTTTAGTATTAAAGAGATCGAAAAAAAAATGGAAAAAAAACTAAAAATTCCATCATTAACTATTGTTAAGTTGCTATTACTTTGTGCTTATTTCTCTCCAGAACAAATTCCACGAGAAATTTTATTCTTATGGTTTTCAAAAATTTATCCTAAAGATCCATCCATTATAGATGAATTGCTTGGGGAACTGCATAACCAGTCTCTTATAAAAATTGATCAAAATACGGTATCTTTGCATAGGGTTGTTCAAAAAGTCATTAGGCTATATCATTGGAAATCTTTACCTAGAAAATGGTATTGTAATTTGATTGATTGTGTTAATGAAGAACTTAAACGTGAGACGAAAGATTGCTTTAAAGATGATGATAGAAAAAAAGCCTTATTTCCACATTTAATTTCTTTAATAAATTCACTTGATCTTGATAAAAATTTTCCTTTAAGAAACAAGTATAGTGTATTTGAACGTTTAAAAACCTTCTTTCGCGTTGATCAATCTTTAGAAAACACAATCGCTAATTTTTTTATAGGAACTTCAATTATTTATGAATTATTAGGTATGGAGGAGTGTGAGACAATAAAATATTGTACTAATGCGCTTATGATTAAAGAAAAGTATTATGGCAAAGGTTCGCTTAGAACTGTCCATGCGCTAATACGCTTAGGTATATGTGATAAACATAATTCTGAAAAACATTTTAGGGATGCATTAGAAATTGAAAAAAAATATTTACCACATAACTATATTAGGCCTTTTGTCGTTGCTGATCCTAAAGTTTGTCTTGCAAATGTATTACGTTGTAAAAAAGAAACACAAAAAGAAGCTAAAAAATTATATCAAGAATCGATTAATAATTATAACGAGACCAATAAAGACCCTAAGTACTGTTTAAAACATTCTTCCTTACTTGTAAATTATGGCGTTTTAGAGGAACAGCTAGGAAATTTGGAAAAAGCAATTACCTTAATGGAAAAGGCTTTAGATATCAGAAGAAGTTTTGGTACAAGTAAAAGTTTAGGGATTGCTGCGGTACTAACTCTTTTGGCAAATGCTTACTTTAGTAAGGTCGTGTTCCGCAGTTACTGGAACTTTGTTAGATATTATTCTTCATATCCAACGAAAGCTATTGTCTGCACAGCTCTTTATTCTTATGCCCAAATACTATGCTTCACTTCAAGTTTATTACAACAACAAAATTTTCCACCTAAGAATCTGTTTTGGCAAGTCCGCCAAACAAATTTTTCCAGCTTATGCAATAAAACTAAAAATTTGGCACAAGAAGCATTAAAAATTAATAGTTTAAACTACAAAGATAACCACGAAAAAGTTATAAAATCAAAAGAACTCTTGCAAAAATGTAAATGGTTGTTGGACACTGTTGTCTCGAGTCCACCTCCCTATAAATTAAACCTTGAAATAATCAGTAAAAAAGTGTTGGAGTGCGCCGTGCAAGCGGCTAATTACTAATGGCTGAAAGAGCCATCGCAAAAGCGCGTCCCTGGCGCATTGCGTATCTAGCCTTGTGGGGGGGCTACATATGCTGGTAACAGATGTGTCTAAGCGTAGGCAAGGGATATTATAGGCCGTAAGCCGAAAGGCTGAAGCGATTGAGCCTCGTTAATTTTATCATGAGAAGGTGGCCGAGGTCATTTTAACAACCGAAGGCAATATAGAGAGAATTCAAAACCAGGCGGTTTCTTACTAAAACATGTTGCATAGCTTAATTAATTATGGAAGACTAAAAGTGTAGAGCTAAGGTGGGTGATCTATGAGTTCAGAAGGAACAGAAATATATCAACTTAGATTTTGGCTAAATAAAATTAGTCCATTAATTTGGCGTCGCTTTTTAGTTAAATCTAAAAGTAGTATAGCAGATCTACATCATTTAATTCAACTTTCTTTGGGCTGGGACAATACTCATTTGCATCAATTTATTATTCAAGGCAAGTTTTATGGAATTGGTTATAGTGACTGAGTTATTCTGGTTTTATTTAAACCATCAGCTATTTGATCAACCATTGCATCATTAATGCCATTAAACGTATTTTGAGAAAAGTTTAAATTGCTTAGTGTCTACACCATAAGTAATTTCAAAAATAACTCTACTTTTTGATTGCCAGATAACACTTTACAATATTCGGAATCGTAACATTTAGACATGTTTAATTCAGTAATTTCTGAATGGGATCTTAAAAAAGTAATTATTATTTCTAAATTTGTTTCGAATTTAACATTATCAAATATTTTTATACTGTTAATAAACATAACTATTTCCTAATTTTAAAGTAAATTTCCATTTCTGCCACTAATTTTGACTGCTCTAGCCTCCAAATGTTTTCGTGCAGCATCAAGTTGTTCATTGGCAAAATCTATTATGCAATTTTTATATTGTTGGACGTCATTTTTATACTGTTTTATTTGCCATTCACTCGTAAACGAAAATGGTTTAAATGGTTTATGGCAATAATGAAAAGGTGTAAACAAATCAGAATAAACTAATACAGGAATAAATACAAAAATTGATATCAATATTACCTTTCTTAGTTTTTTATTATTGCTTAACATATCTTTTAGAATATGAATGAGTTAAAAATGTATATCCACTTTAACTTTTTATTTTTCAGGTTTAATAACTTCAATATTTGCCGCATATATGCTGCTTTGACTGTCAATTTTTATATCATATTTTACAGTCAGTTTTTCAATTTCATTTCTTGGGAGGTTACTTAGACCAGCCTTTGCTAGTTCTTTTGCATGAACAAAAATATCTGGTTCCCCAGGTTTTAGAGTTTTAATAAAGCCATATCTCTTAGTTGGATCGAATTGTTTTATTATCCCAACTTTTCTATTATCTATTTTCATATTAAAGCAACGTTTGTAGCAAACTTTCTATTTCTAGCACCTGTCTTTATTTCAAAGCTAACTTTTTTGTTTTCTAAATTTGTTTGTCTGGTAATGCCTCTAATTCTCTTAACTTCAATATAAGGTAAAAAAATTGTTTTGGTATCACTGCATAATCTGACGCAAAACGTTAACTAAATCCGAAACAAAACGATCACGAAATCCTGGCAAAACGATCACTAGATCCGGAGCAAAACGATCGGCAAATCCTAATCAAAACGATCATACAATCTGGAACAAAACGATCATGAAATCCGGAGCAATACGATCACTAAAGTTAGCAATAAATTACATCAATGAATTTGCTAATAGTGACGTATCCATCTTCTTCTGTAGTTAACTTAATTTTATAGTTTTCTATTTATAAATTTATAAATGGAGAATTGATATGGTTATGCCGGAGTTAAATATGAACAACATTATAGAAGTATTACGACTAAAATTTGATTTGAATTTAAGCCATAGAGACATTGCACATAGCTTCAATATGTCTGCTAGTAGTGTTAGTAAATATATCTCATTATTTCAAAATTCAGAATTATCTTGGCCTTTGTCAGATGATATCAGTAACACTCAGATACGCACATTGCTATTTAAATCTCTACAAGAAAATACCAAACAACCATCTGAGGTTACTAAATATACACCAATAGATTGTGATTATATACATAAAGAACTTAAAAGAAAAAGTGTAACTTTAAGGTTGTTATGGGAAGAATATAGTAAGGCTAATCTTGATAACGCATATAGTAGAAGTCAATTTTGTGCAATTTATAAAAATTGGAGTATGTTGCGTAATGTTAGTATGCGACAACACCATAAAGCAGGAGATAAATTATTTATTGATTATGCCGGACAAACTATACCAATTGTCGATAAGGACACAGGTGAAGTAAGACAGGCACAAATATTTTTAGCAGTGTTAGGAGCGTCAACATATATTTTTTCTGAAGCTACATGGACACAAAGTTCGGTCGATTGGATCTCATCTCACATACGTGCTTTCGAATACTTTGGTGGGTGTCCTGCTCTGCTCGTTCCGGATAATTTACGCTCGGCCATAACTAAAGCATGTAAATATGAGCCTGAACCAAATGTTAGTTATGCTGAATTAGCTAGGCATTATGATACTGCTATATTACCAGCAAGGCCAAGAAAACCTAAAGATAAATCTAAAGCTGAAGGATCAGTTTTACATGTAGAACGTAGAATCTTAGCTAGATTAAGGAATATGACTTTTTTTAGTTTATATGAATTAAATGAACAAATAAGTAAAATTTTAAAAGAAATAAATGATGAACCGTTTCAAAAAATACCAGATCAAAGTAGGAGTAGTTTGTTTATAGAATTAGACAAACCTGCATTAAAATCATTACCTCAACATAAATTTGAATTTGTAGAACTTAAAGACGCAATAGTGCATATAGATTACCATGTAGAAGTGCATGGATATTATTATTCTGTACCACATCAGTTAATAGGCAAAGTTGTAGAATTAAAAATTACACCTACAGTGGTAGAAATATTTCATGATAGAAAAATAGTAGCCAATCATCCGCGTGGTTATAAGCGTGGAGGATTTGCAACTCTTCCTGAACATATGCCAGATAAACATAAGCACCATGAAGGTTGGAATCCTGGTAGATTTTTAAATTGGGCTCTTACTATAGGAACAGAAACAGTTAAAACTGTACAACATATAATAGCAAAAAAGAAGCATCCGGAGCAAAGTTATAGAGCTTGTTTAGGGCTACTAAGTCTTGCTAAAAAATATAGTAATAAAAGACTTGAAGCAGCCTGTACTCTTGCGAACAAAGTTGGTTCTTATAATTATCATACAGTTGTTACTATTTTAAAAAATGGCACAGATCAATTACCACAAAATACTGAACAGGAGGATAAAAAATTTACTAATCATGAAAACATAAGAGGGCCAGAATATTTTAAATAAATTTAAACATTAAAAATATGAAGCGAGAATTACTACCATAAACATAAAAGATAGGAGGATAAAAATGTACCAAACAAGACAACGTTAGAACAGAATATTTTCATTTAATACCAATTAGAGTTATAAGCAATACAATTTTTAATTGGTGTTAAATAATTATTTATAAATCAATTTAAAAAAGGAGAACTTTATGTCAATCAATACAACAATTGAGCAATTAAAAAAAATTAAATTAAATGGTATGGTGATAGCATTAGAAGAATTACTAAAGCAACCAGAATCATATAATTTATCTTTTGAAGAAAGATTAGGCATTTTAATTGATAGAGAAATAATTTGTAGAGAAAATGCTAGAAAAAAAAGATTATTGAGTTATGCTAAGTTACGAACTGCTCATGCTTGCGTAGAAGATATCAGTTATCAACCAGCTAGAAATTTAGATCGACAAAAAATGATTACTTTTAGTAGTTGTGACTGGGTCAGAAGACAACAAAATTTAATACTAACAGGCTCTACAGGTACTGGAAAAACTTTCTTAGCTTGCGCGTTAGGCCAACAGGCTTGTAGACAAGGAATTAGTGTTAGATATTTTAGAATACCAAGATTATTAGAAGATTTAAGAATTGCGCAAGCAAAAGGAGAATATAATAAATTTTTAAATATTATTTCCAAGATAGAACTTTTGATCCTTGATGATTGGGGATTAAATCAATTAAAACCAGCAGAACGAACCGACATGCTGGAAATACTGGAAGCACGTCATGCTTCAAAGTCCACCATTATAGCTGCCCAACTACCTGTGCAAAGTTGGTATGAATATATTGGTGACGTAACAATTGCTGATGCCGTTTTAGATCGTATTTTAAGTAATGCCCATAGACTGGAAGTGAAAGGTCCTTCTATGAGAGAAAAAACGGCATCTCTTGACTAAAAATAAAAATTTTTGTTTAATAAATTTTAATAAAATTTTATAAAAAAAAAGAAGTTGTGGATAAGTGATCGTTTTGATCCGGATTTAGTGATCGTTTTCATCGGAATATGCAATCACCTAGAGTTTGAATAAATCCGTATCCTCCAGCTACGGTGTACCATCTAATTATGCCGGTTTTTATATTTGGCTTAATAGCATCTTTAACTATAGCGGTATTATTTTTCATAATTAGTACCTCTGTTTTATACTTTGGATTTAACATCAAGTTTAAAAGCTGGTTCAGAAAATTCATTGGCTGGCAGCTCTACAGTTGATTTAGTAACAGACTTCTCCTCTTTAGGCTTTCTTTTATATTTGTTCTTAGATTTAGTTGCTGGTTTTCTAGAGGCAGTTTTAGTGGACTTTTTAGCAGCTGTTTTCGCAACTTTCTTGGATGAAGTTTTCTTAGATGTTTTGGATTTTGTTTTTATAGGAGTTCTTGTTGCCTTGGTTGAACCTTTTGTTAAAGGCTTTCTGATACTGGATTTCTTAGCGGTTGGCTTTTTAGAAGATGTTTTAGTAGAGAACGCTTTGGGATTAGATTTTGTCTTTACTTCTGATTTTACTGAATGTTTTTTAGTTGGTTTTACCATAATATTCACCTCATATTGGAGTTTGGTTAAAAAAGTAATAAGCGACACTATATGTTAACTGGCTGGTTTGAGCAAGATAAACATAAAGTTTACTTTTTCTAATTTATTGTTGTATATTAAATTCAGAAAGCCCAATATAAAAACAAGAGCCTCAAGTTCCTTAGCATTTCCAAGCGATAACAGTAAAGTTTTATTTTTAGGAGAAACCTATGCCTACATCTAGCATTTTAATTCCGTATAACAAAATAGATTTTACTGGTGAAAAATTAGGTGAAGGTGGTTTTGGTATTGTAAAAAAAGCTAATTGGCAACACCAAGCCGTTGCTGTTAAAGAACTAAGGTTAGCTTCTTTAACAGAAGATGCCACTGAAGAATTTGAAAAAGAAGCCGAGTACCATGGTAAATTACGACATCATAATATAGTAACTTTATTTGGTGCGTGTATAGAGCCTGGACATTATTGTATGGTGATGGAATTAATGCCTGATGGATCTTTATTTAATTTCCTTCATAGCAAAAAAAATTTCCAGTGGTTAAGAAGACTTGATGTCTCCAAGCAAATTACAATCGGATTAAATTATTTACATGAACAAAAAATCATTCATCGAGATTTAAAAAGTTTAAATGTGCTTTTAAATGGCCAGAGCGCCAAATTGGCTGATTTTGGTTTATCAAAAATTAAAACTGAAACCAGTAGCACGACTGCTGTTCAATCAGCGTATGGTAGTCTGTTATGGATGGCACCAGAATTATTTAAACGCAGAAGCAAACATAATGAGCTAACAGATATTTATGCTCTGGGAATGGTGCTTTGGGAAATAGCTAGCCGTAAACTTCCATTTGAAGATTCTGAAGGAAAAGCAGATGTAGTAAAAGATTGGATTCGAGATGGAGAGAAAAATGATATTCCAAAAGACACGCCTAAAGACTTTGCGGAGCTGATTGAACAGTGCTGGGCACAAATACCGGAATCACGACCTCAAACGGCAAACAGTGTAATAGAATCACTGGAACAAATTGTAAAGCTTTCTGAAGAAAAAACGAAAAAGACTTTTGATTTTCATACCTTAATGACTCAAAATCCTCACCAAGCTGAACGCGATGTCGAAACCATTAAATTAATTCCAGCAACACAAGATGAATTTGAAAACACTAAAGAACTTTATCAAAGACATCCAGTAGAAGGCTATGAGCTTAACAAGGTGGAAACTATCTATAGCCCCCATTTAAATAGTATGTTTGCTCATAATTTAGGTTTACTACAATCTAGATATAATAATCCAGCGTTTTCACCAAAATTTATAGAAGAAAGCAAAAAACCTGAAGAAAAAGAATGGCGAACCAAGGTTCATAACGCGTGGCAAGTTATGGCCGCCCCTAATAAGGACGATAAGTATCCTCAAGTTAAACTGTTGCCATTATGGCACGGCACTTCTCCTTCAGTGCTAGAAAGTATTTTAAAAACCGGCTTTGCTAATTTAGCAACCACAGACTGCGGCTATTTCGGCAAAGGACTTTATTTTTCTTGTGAAGCTGGCTATGCAGGGAAATATTACAGCAAGGGAATTCTACTTTTAAACTGGGTTGCATCTTTTTCCGCTTATCCCGTTATTGCTGGCGATATGGAGAAACTTAAAGGCCAAGCCAATTATTCCAATTACGACATCCATTTTGTCCCAGTTACAGAATATACTATAGATAATATAGACAAATTTGTGCCAGAAACCTTAAAAGAATTTCCTGAACATCTTAGAAACACTCCAGAAAAAATAACCGCATTAACTAGCCAAAACGCTAACATTAGGGTTGACGACGTTTTTTTACCTTGTGCTCCGAATCAACAACACAAATATATTGAAGTGGTAGTATTTGATAAAACACAATGTTTACCAAGATGCGCAATAACATTACAAAAATCTTTGCTACCTAGTCCTAATATAAAAGATGATATAGATGTTAAAAGCAGCTCTAGGCCGCTTACAGCTAAATATGGCAGAAGAGCTCCCACATCCTCTTCGTCTTCTTCAGAACAAGAAGAAATAGCAAGATTAAAAGCAGAATTAGAAAAAATGAAAATAAATTCTGAAGAAACTAGAATTGAAGCAGAACACAATCGCAAAGAAGTTGCAGCAACTACACTATTATTTTTTCCACCACCTAAACAGCTCACCACAACGGTAAATCCTCAAGATTTAACTAAATTTTTAAAGCACATAGGCTTTGGTGAGCAGGCGGAAGCGGAAGCAATGTTAAAATCAAATCGTCAATTAGGACAAGTAGCAGGGGAATTAGTTGATTGCACCGACCAAATATTTAATCCAATAACTGGTTTCCAATATGCAGTGTGGGCACTCGACTATCAAATGTGGTCCATGCTTAAAAAATATTTAACTAAAGAAGAAGTGAGTGAGCAAGTAGAAGAATTAAAACGAATTGCGGCATTAACTGAACAACAAGGCTGGACTGTAATGCCAGGCAGTAATACTAACAACTGGCCATCAATTAGCTGGATGCCGTTAATTACAGCATTAGAAGATTATTTGCAAAACACACATATAGATGTTTGGCGTAGCCATGTCGGCGGTGCACAATTATTATTACCAGCGCATGTTATTAACGAATACAGCCATCCTTCAAGACCATTTTACCCTTGTCCTAAATGGGGTAATGCAGAAGCCGTACTTCCTAGAACTGGTATTTCTAATTGGAGAACATCAGAAAAGCCCAAGTCTAAGTTAGGTAGTAATTTTGCGTGGGGCAGGGGAGAGGTAGGTTGTAGGCAAGGCATCTGTGAGCACCCCAGAGTGGGGGGAATCTGGGGGGGGCCACATGGTAAAGACGCTTATGAGAGCGCGGAGCCGGTGCGTATCTGGGCAGCCAGTGACCTGGTCGCAGTTCGTGAGCTTCTGAAAACAAGAACGGATCAATGCGCTCGACTGCTGTTAGACTCTGTTGGATTAGTTGCATCGTCGGGGAATATTCCTACCCCAGATACACGGATTCCGAAGCCAAAACCACAGTGTGTCGTTACATAAGAGACTTGGCAGATTTATTTTGTTACATTTAAATAACCCCAATTCAATAATTACCCAACAAAGCACCCGTTCTTGACCACCACACTGCTTTTAGATACTCGCCTTGAGCTTTTTCCGCATTTAACGGCAACCTTTTGAGTAAGGACTACTTATCTCTCACTCATCCCTCTTACGGCATTTATATCCAGGCTAACATATGGATTTACACTGCTGGTTTTGCGGCCAGCAATGCTTAGTCACTAGTATTAAAATTATCTTATCAAACAACTTCTAAAAAACAAAACTTAATACAACCAGCACATCATACATGGCCATAAACGATATGATCTTTCCTCTAATCGACCGTGTGGTTTATAATAACCATCGTTTGTGTCAGGCTTAGAAAGAATCAGTCTTACCTATTATTCATTATTTAATTTATTCTCTGTCTAGCAACAACTAGAATTTCCTAGTGTATCGGGCCACCCTAAATTGCACTTATTGTTAAAATAAAAATTATTAATGTAAATGAACGTAGTTGTAAAACTTTTGTGTTAAATCTACAATGTTTTATGATAAATAAAACGGTTTCAGAAATTCTGTTAGAATTAAAAAATAAAGGTGACCAAACTGTTATTGTTACTAATAAGAAATTTGGTATAACATCTACTAACACTGTAGGAATTAAGATCCCTATATTACGTAAAATTGCAAAAGATTTAGGAACTAATCATGTATTGTCGGAGCAACTTTGGGAAACAGGCCTTAGAGAAGCTAGGATTATTGCTACATTAATAGCAGATCCGACTAAAGTTAATCTAGCCCTTATGAAGTATTGGGCAAATTCTGCTGATTCTTGGGATATAGTAGATGCTTGTTGTTATAATTTGTTCTGGAAATCTATAGATGTTGAAAAAATGATCATGGATTCAAGAACAGCTACAAAAGAATTAAGTAAACGCTTTTGTTTCGTATTAATGGCATGTCGCGCTAAAAAAGATCATAACGTTAACAATAAACAGCTTAAAAAATATGCAGAAATAATAATTGCTGAGCAATTAGATAAAAGACCTTATGTATTTAAAGCCATCAATTGGGCTATGCGCCAGATTACAAGTAGATTAAACTGTAGAAGTGGCCCCAAAACGCACGTTCGTTAGCACTTAGCCTATTATCATGAAAACTATATTTTGCAATAGTTTCTGGAGTAATATAGAAGATGTCATCAAACATAAAATTTGTTACAGATCTTACCTGTAATGAAGCACAGAAATTTTTTCTAGAAGAAAAGAGTTATTGTCATGTGGAACTTCCACCATATTTCACGTTTCTTTCTATAATTACCAAAATCAGTAAAATGATAAAAGACAAAAACAATGATAATTCTTATTACGATCAGAAAAAGCTGACTGCATGTACAGGAGTAAATTATGTAATGTTAAATAATAAGGATGGTCATTATGCTTGGAGACCTATCCAGCTAATTCATCCTTGTCTTTATGCACGTTTGGTTCATACAATTACTGAAGAAAATAATTGGAAACATATTGTAGATCGTTTTATTAAATTTCGTAGTAATAAAAAAATTCTGTCAAGCAGTCTTCCATGTCAATCTTTAGACTTAAAAAAAAACAAGGGAAAACAGATTTTACTTTGGTGGAGAGATGTGGAGCAAAAGTCTATTGAATTATCATTAAAATATCAATATGTAACTCACACTGATATAGTAGATTGCTATGGATCAATTTATACTCATTCTATAGCATGGGCTTTGCATGGAAAAGAGGAGGCAAAAAAAAACAAACGTGAAGAAACATTTATAGGTAACAAGATAGATTCAATTATACAGCACATGTCGTATGGACAAACTAATGGAATACCTCAAGGCTCTGTTTTAATGGATTTTGTAGCTGAAATAGTGCTGGGATATGCCAATCTCCAATTATCAGAAAAAATATCGGATTTTAATGATTTTGAAATTATTAGATATAGAGATGATTATAAGATTTTTTCTAATACAGAAAGTAATTGTAAAGGAATAGTAAAAATATTGTCTGAAATCCTAAGTGAGCTTGGTTTAAAATTAAATATAAATAAAACAAATACTAGCGATCAAATTATAAAAAGCTCTATAAAACCTGATAAATTCTATTGGTTATTTCAAAAACAAAAAGACCAAGATTTACAAAAACATTTGTTAATTATTTACCAACTTTCCATGCTATATCCGAATTCTGGGAGTTTATTGAAACCTCTTGATGATTATTGCCAGCGATTACAAAATACTAAAAATATTAATTGCAGTGCCCATGTGCTTGTAAGCATTATTGTTGATATTGCTTTTAAAAACCCTAATACTTACTCACGTGCTGCTGCTATTATTCGT
The DNA here is from genome assembly GCA_903907935.1 of uncultured Francisellaceae bacterium. Classification (GTDB taxonomy): domain Bacteria; phylum Pseudomonadota; class Gammaproteobacteria; order UBA6186; family Azoamicaceae; genus UBA6186. Next base: position 2,267 of record CAIVQA010000111.1, on the reverse strand, counting down.
AGATTGATAGATTTTGTTGACGATAAGGAAGACGTTTTAAATAAAATTTTTGAGAAATTTAAAAAAATTCCACATACAGAATATTTAGAAATTTGGCTTCAAAGATTAACATTAGCTCCAAGTTTAAAAGATGTGTTACATAACAAGATGAGATATGAAAGCGAAATTTGCAAGTTAGTAGACGAGAAAAAAGCTCGTATTTGGAATAGTGAATGGATAACAGATACGACTATTAAAGCTGAAGTGGACAGGCAAGATATAATTGATAGGTTGGCAGTTAAAAACCTTCCTGATCAAATAAAATTAAATGAAGTATCTCTTTTTTCTGAGTATTGAAAAATATTTGTAAGTGTTCAGGGTTTTTAGCCAAAATTTTGGGCGCTGTTCAAATCTAGGCATACCAAGGTATCAATGGTTTGTAACTTTAGCCTTGAAATAAATTCAATAACGCGTTGATTTTACAGGCTTTTCACGAAATAGGTAGTTGTTTAAATGCTTTTAAACATGATACCTTAATTTGAACAGCGCCCAAATTGTCACTACAAATGAGGATTGATTATATGAAATTAAATAATGAACATTTAAAAAAAATAAGTAATGATATAAGCGAATTATATGCCTTTTATCACGTTTATAATTCATTCATGGAACACTTCTATACGGACAAATACCATTCAAGTATACCAAACGAAGAAATTAACATATTGATATTTTTACGCAATTCAATTTTACACAGCTTTTTTGTTATTTGTAGAAGATTGCTTAGTACAGGGAGGGGTGAGGCTAGCTTGGCAAATTATTACAAGGAAACACATCAATTGGTAATTGAGGCGTGTGATAATTATAATGAATCCATTTTTAAATCCTGTTTGCCTAATCATTATGAAAAGTGGCAATTATTAAAAAAATATATTAATAAACATATTTTTCACCTAGATGAGTCAAGAAAAGATCAGTCCAACCTTGACATAAAGATACAAGATCTGAAATTATTGCTCAATGACATTGAACTAACTTACAATAAAGTAGCTGCCAAAATTGAAGCAGAAGAAGGGGCACTTGATCTGAACAATGCAAAATGTTTAGCAGATCGATTATTCACAAAATGGGCAACTAATACAGACCACAAACCAGGATAGATGCAACAGAGTGTAATTAAACCAATAAATTTTAACTGAGGAACAAAGTTGAATATATTTTTACTAGATCATGATATAAAACGTTGTGCTAAATATCATTGTGATCAACATGTTGTTAAAATGATTTTAGAATCAACTCAAATTTTAAGTACAGTTTTGTATCTAAATGGAATAACTTCACTTTATAAACCATCACACCAAAAACATCCTTGTGTTTTATGGGCAGGACAGAGTTTACAGAATTGGCTTTGGCTGAGAGAACTAGTTTTTGCTTTAAATAGTGAATATAAATATCGTTATGATGCTATAAACCACAAATCCTATGATGTGACTAAAAAGCTTAAAATACCATCATTGCCAGCTATAGGTTTATTGGAGCATCCTCAAGTAATGCCGGAAGAATATAAAGTTTTAAAAAATCCGGTTAAAGCTTATAGAAATTTTTACATTTTTAGTAAAAGTAAATTTGCAGTATGGCGTAAAAGAAAAAAACCAAATTGGTATACAAAATCAATACTGGAAAACAACGAGACCAATGAAATGGAACGCCCTACCTATAAATTCGGCTTCTAAAGAGCCAAAATAGAAAATAAAGTTCTATTTAAACATTAAGAAGAGACGTCCCATGAGTAATATTAATCTATTAGCAATAGACATTGCAAGGCACACTTAAGCCCCTTGGGCTACACAACTACAAATAACTATTCCCCTCTAAACCGCATAATTGTTATGATTATTACGATATGTTTGTGTTGTTAAGGCCGGTTAATAGTTGGTGCTTTATGCCCGGTGCAAAGCATGGTCACAGAAGCTTAGCGGCAACATCATTGGTGAGGTACTAAAATATTTTAGTACTATCCGTTTGGGAGATAGCTACAAATCCAAGCTTCTGCTTCACAAATATATCATTAATTAATTTAAATATGGAGATTATTTTTATGTTTAAAGATACTAAAAGCAAACGTTTTTCATCTAAAAAAAATAAATATCTGAAAAAATCAATTGAGCTGCCATTACATTTAGCACATATTAACAAGATGGCGGCTGGAATTGATGTTGGATCTAGTACACATTTTGTAGCTGTACCTGTAGGTTGTGACGAAGTTAATATACGTGAATTTAGTAGTT
>CAIVQA010000110.1 GCA_903907935.1 uncultured Francisellaceae bacterium | reverse complement strand
TACCAATCTCCTACCGAACGTCGCAGAGATTTTGCCAGGATCTCTGCCTGATCTCCCAATAATTTTGAAATCGCCTTTGATAATAAAGGTTTTTTTGAAGTCGTCTTTGATAATTTGAAATCGCCTTTGATAAATGACAGTTAGTAATAATTTTATTTTGCCAGCAATCGTAAAATTGTTAATCACTGCAACGATCTTTGACTGAATTGCAATCGCCTTTGACGAATGACACAAGCAAAATTTTTGATTTTAATTTTTTTCGCTGCTAAAAATTACCATTATCAGCGGTTAAATATAGTTTGCGTAATTTATTTCATATATTTTATTTACAATTAATTAAAAAACATCTATTATTTAATTAAATTATTTATAGAAATAATAAGGGGATTTTCTAATATGAAAGCTAAGTTTTTTTGTCCAGTCTATACAGAAGTATCTAAAGATTTAAATAAGTATACCCATGAGGCGAAAAAATTTATAAAAATAATGATGACGTCCTTTGATCAAAATGAAGAGCTTGCAAGTTCAAAAGAATTTAAAGCTCGTATTGCTTCTGCTATTGCTAATGGAGATTTAGAAGATTCTTTAGAGGAGGTTGGAGAGTTTGTTAGGGATGTTAAAATGACCACTTTTCAAAAACAGCTAGTTGTAGTAACTGAGAGTTTACAGTTGCAATCTGTAGTAAAAGAAGCCGACATAGACAAACTAAAGCAACAGGCTATTTCCTTATATGGGCGAGCTATTGGTAATTTTTCTTTAGATCAGCAAAGAGATGTTTTTGAAAAAGGATTAAATATTATAGTAAGACAAACCTTATATAACATAGATCATCGTCTAGCTGAATCCTGGCAGCCACAAAAATTTAGAAGATTAAACTATAAAATTTTAAGCTAAGATCAAGGAAAATGTGGTATGCCAAGTTTAGAAAAAGCTAAAAAACTCGCAGAGGAGATCTACGAAGTATTTAAGCAAGTAGAGGCAGTAATACCTCAGTTGTCTGAATATCCATTAGGAGCTAAAGATCCAAGCTGGCTTTCTTTAATTAAGGGAGAAAAAAGCCCGACGATAAGAGACTATATTTTACTTAATTATGCCAAGGATCAACAGCATGAAGATGTTAAAGTAGATCAAGATCTATTATTAACTTGCGCGCTTAGTTTTGATATAGTTTCTAGTGCCAAGCATTTTGATGTAGATCATTTTTTCCCTCAAAGTGAAATGATGGAAAAATTAAACAAACTAGTCCAAGAACAACACGTATTAAAAGAAATTAAGTCTAATTTATTAAAGAGATTATTCCAAGAGCAAAAATATTTAGGAAAAAAAGACAAGAATGCTCAGTCGTATGCTGATAAAGTAGTTAATAGGCTGATCCCTTTAGATACAACAGATCATCAACTTAAAGTTACCGGCTTAAGACATATATACTATAATTGTCCGGCTAATTTATGGCCTATTTCCGGTCCCGTTAATAGATCTAAAGGTAAGAGAGAATCTATAGAAACTTCTATTTCTTTTGTATTTAAAAGAATATATGGTTTATTAGGTGAACAACAGGTTAGAAGTTTAGCTGTAAAAACTGCTAAGCAATTTAAAATTTCATCTGTAACAATTAAGATCAAAACTAAAGAAAGACGAAAAGCAACTGTAAGATTACTTAGTAACTCTATATTACAAGAATTTAATAAACAATGTGAAAAAATAGATGACAAAGGATCTGGTGTTTTACCTTTTATAAGAAAAGGTAGTGAAATTATTTTCATGTTGGAGTTTTTTCAAAAAACTCCAATAGGAGATCTATCAAAGAAATTTGCAAGTGAAACAGCAGTTAATGCTAAACAATCTTTAGGAATAGCTAGAGATATTGCTTATCATGCAATGATTGAAGAGCTTGTTAAAGAAGGAGATGAAGCAGCTAAAAAAGATCTAAGATCTCATAATCAAGCAGCGCAAAGAATATTAAAAATTTTGCATAAATCTTTACGGAGCAGTTTAGATCAAAATTTGAAAATACATAATTTTGACTCTTTAGAAAGAATGTCATCTAGTGATTCAAGTTCTAGTGCAGATTCTATAAAAATAAAGGCTATGGAAGGAATGAAGGCTATGTTTGTGGAGTCTACGGAAGAACAACTAGCTTCTTATAAGAAAAGGAAGCGATCAGGATCTGTTGAGGTTTCTTCAAATCCTAAACGTTTAAAAAATGTGCCAAAATAACTCAGTATGGTTGCATTATATGATCTTGGTAAAGATTTTTAGAGTAAAGTTTTTTATTCGTCTAAAGAGAAATATATAGAGGTTAAATTTTTGTCAAGGAAAGGGGTTAGTAAACAACAAATTTTTGAAATAGCAAAAGAAATGGTTTTTAGTGATCAACTACCAACAGCCATTAAAATAAGAGCTAAGTTAACTACAGGTAGTATGGCCACTATACAAAAATATTTACAAGAATGGAAAAAAACTTGTTTTAGTAAGGCTTCTATTGTTTTAACACCAAATACAGAAACACAAGAGTATCATGAGTTAATAGAAGAAAAGAGAGTTTTAACAGAATCTTTTAATAAACAAACGAAACAAAATGAATATTATGCTCAAGAATTAATTAATGCCGAAAAAGCCAATATTGCTTTAAAAGAAGAAAACCGTCAATTACAAATTGCTAACCAAGAATCACAGCTAAGGATAACTGGAGCGGAAGCTGCTAATAATGCTTTAGAACGGGTAACCCAAAAAATTCAAAACGAGTTAGATTTTAGTACTAATGAGACTATCCAAAAAATGCAGCAAACTATCGATGATTTAAGAGCTGAGCTTAAAAAGCTTAATGAAACTAGCCTATCAGCTTTAAGAGACACCAGCACTAAAGGTCATGAAGTATTAATGCAGGAAAAAGTAATTAGCATTAACCTACAAGCTAAGATCGATAGTTTAAATAAAGAACTCTTAGAGAGTAACAAACAATTAAATGCTACGGTAATGAAATCCCAGGTACAAACCGGTTCGTTGTTAAGACAAATTGAGCAGCTAGAAAAAATAATCCAAGAACACCTTAGCTTGGAAAAATTGCTGCAATTAGAAAAAGCAGGAGTAAGGTTAAATTCTAATATTAAAGTAGTGGCGGCAGCTTATGGAAAATAGCTGGATTGTAGCCAAACCTACAACTTTGGTTTCTTGGCAGCCGAAAATTGATTTAATGGTGGATAGCCGCCCCCAAAATGAGGATTGCTATATTTTAGCTGAGAATGATGTAGAGGCAGTTAAAGTTTGGGTACAACAATTTAAAGACACCCCGACCACTGAGCGAGCCTATCAAAAAGAAGCAGAGCGATTACTGTTATGGTGTACCTTTGAGAAGGGCATGGCGCTTAGCGATTTAAAAGCTGAGCATTTTGAAGAATATTTTAACTTTTTACAAAATCCGCCTAGTAGTTGGGTTGGTTCGAAAAAAGAGTTAAGATCCGAGAGGTATACTATTAATTGGCGACCATTAACCGGCTCGTTAAAAAAAGCCTCGTTATTATTTGCAGTTCGAGTAATTAGTTGTTTAATGAATTATTTAGTAGATGCTAAATATTTAAAATCTAACCCGATTAAATTAATTAAAAAGTATCTGGATTTGTCTATTGATTACGAAGAGCAAAAATATAAAGTTTGGGCGCGGATGTTAGAAACCGATGAATGGGAAGCGGTACAGGAAGCTTTACAAAATTTACCGGAAAGCACTCCTAAGAGCCAGCGCTACAAAACCAGAACTCAGTTATTATTTGCGCTTTTATATTTGTTGGGATTAAGAATACATGAAGTAACTCAAGCTACTTGGGGTTCGTTTAGGAAGTTAAACGGTAACTGGTGGTTTTTTGTGAAAGGTAAGGGCGGAAAACTTGGGCACGTGCCGGTTAACGATCAACTATTATCAATTATTAAAATTTATCGGCTATCTCTAAATAAAACTCCACTGCCGGAAGAAGACGATCTAGAGGCAGTATTAGCTTTACCAAAAACTAAAAAACCATTAAGTATTAGACAGTTATTCTCTAATGTTAAAGAGATCGGTAAGCTGGCAGCTAAAAAATTTAAAAGAAATCCGCAAAAAAGGCAGAAATTAGAAAGTTTATCGCCGCATTGGTTAAGGCATTTATCGGCTAGCCACCAGGATTTAGTGGGAATAACAGGTACGATGATTCAAGCAAATCATAGGCATGAATCATTTAGTACCACTCAAATTTATTTACATGCGCCGGATGAGTTGCGGGCACAAGAAATGCAAAAGTTGCATATGGTAATTAACCCAAAATTATACCATAAGAAAGAAGCTACTTTTAATACCAAAATTCAATTATCATTAGTTGGCTGTTCATTGGGAGGAATAGACAGTTTAACCATATTAATTCTAGCAATTGAAAATAATGCGTTAAGTGACTTTAAATGGAGTAGGGTGGGAGAGTTAACCGAAATAACAGCTATTATTAATAAGTATGAAAAGATTAAAAGTTTTAAGCAGCCTTTAGAAATTTCATACAAACTAGACAGTTTAGTAGAAGGTGAAGAGTTAAAATATTTGAAAACTGCTATTTTAAGAGAAGCAGAAATCAGGTTGTTTACTTGTGATCTACAAGTCACAAAAATAGAACAATAAATTTTGTAGGTGCTTTTGGTGGTAAGTGGTATTTAAGTAGTTTGGATTTAAAAATGAATAATAAAAATAAATATGTTATTTACAACGTAAGTGATGCACTTTCTTCAGGTGCAGTAGAGTATATAGGTTCTAAGCGCAAAGGCTGGTTAACCTATATGTTTAAAGGAAAAGATGTTCGCATTCTTTTTAAGCAAGGAAGAGCTGGAAGTGGGGAAAATTGGGCAGAAAAAGTAACTTGCGAATTAGCCGAATTATTGGATCTACCGCACGCTCATTATGAATTAGCACATTTAAGTCAAGATGATCCTTGCGTAATTTCCTTAAATTTCCTTGCAGAAGGTGATGCACTGAAATTGAGAAACGAACTTATTGAAGGATTTGATAAAGATCAGAGATTTAAAAACACTAGACATACACTAGATGCTATGTTAAATGCGATGCAACAAAACAACGTGCAGTTACCTTGGAATACTTTAGAGCGAGATCGTATAGTTACCAAAGCAAGTGATTTACTTATTGGTTATTTATGTTTTGATGCTTGGATTGGCAATACGGATCGTCATGCTGAAAATTGGGGAATAATTATTCAAAATAACAAAATCAATATTTTAGCTCCAACTTTTGATCACGCATCATCACTAGGGCGAAATGAATCTGATGAAAGAAGGCGGGAAAGATTAGCAACTAAAGATACTGGTCGTAATATACAAAAATATGTACAAAATGCCATGGTGCCAATTTATAACCAATATGGGGATCAATTAAATACCATATCTTTAATAAAAGAGTGCAGACACCATAATTGCCAGGTAACTGATTATTGGATCGGAGAAATAATGAAAATTACCAATGAAGATCATAAAATTAAAAAAATTTTAGAGTTGATGCCAAAAGAATTTATGTCAGATCTTGCAAAAGACTTTGCAATGGCAACTTTAAAAGAAAGTACCAAACAACTTAGGAGGCTACAAGATGACTAAGCAAATTTATCTTGCTTGGCAAGATCAAAATACTAAACGGTGGCATGTCATTGGACAGCTATTACAAACTAGTGAAGAGTATGAATTTCGTTATACTCAAGGGGTTAAAAGAATTCCTTCTTTTTCTGCACTACCTAATATGCCAGAACATGACAAGGTGTATCGTTCACCTAGCTTATTTTCATTATTTAAAAATAGATTAATGCCCAAATCTCGGCCGGAGTATCATGATTATATGGGCTGGCTAGGGTTTAATGGTAAAAATACTACAGCGAATGATTTAGATGTATTAGCTATTAGTAGTGGAGAAAGAGAAACAGATTTTTTTAGGATCATTCCTGTGCCTACAATTAACCAGGCAGAGGATTATGCGTTTAAATTTTTTGTAGATGGGTTAAACCTTTTAGATAATAACTCTAAAGAAAGGATTTTAAATTTGAAAACAGGAGATCGACTTTACCTAAACCATGATTTTCAAAATAAAGCAGATCGATTAGCTCTTTTATTACGATGATATGGAACATCCCACCTATTAACGCGGCTTCAAAAGAGCCAAAATAGAAATAAATAAATGTTCTATTTAAAATTTAAAGGAGAGATGTCCATGAATAATATTAACTTATTAGCTATAGATATTGCAAAAATAAAT
>CAIVQA010000109.1 GCA_903907935.1 uncultured Francisellaceae bacterium | reverse complement strand
GATAAATTAAAAAATTTAGGTCGTATCCACCAGGCTAACGACATAAAATTTACTATAGATAATATCGTTAAGTATAATTTTAATAGTTTTAATATCGACATAATGTATGGTTTGCCAAATCAAACTATAGAAGATGCGTTATATGATTTAGAAGCAGCGATATCTTTTAATCCTCCACACATTTCTTGGTACCAATTAACTATAGAGCCTAATACTACTTTTTATAAGGTTTCACCACAATTACCAAATGATGAAGTAATTTGGAAAATTATGCAAAAAGGATTAAATATATTAGAAAAAAATAATTATATTAATTATGAGATATCTGCTTTTGCAAAACCTAGTTATTATTGCGTACATAATTTAAATTATTGGCAATATGGTGATTATTTAGGTTTGGGTCCAGGATCTCATAGTAAAATTACTACTAATAAATCTAAAGAAGATTTTAGTATTTTAAGATTAGAAAAACCTAATAATCCTAAGAATTATTTTGCCAGTATAGATGTTAATTGTAATTATGGCTTAATATATAAACAACGTATATTGACTAAACAAGAAATAATTTTTGAATTTATGCTCAACAATTTAAGACTTAGCAAAGGATTTTTAAAAAAAGATTTTGTACGTAAAACTGGTTGTGATCTTGATAGTATTCAGAAAGCTTTAAATATTGCTGTGGATCAAAATTTATTAGAAATAACAGTAGATCAAATAAAGCCAACTATGATGGGAAGAAGGTTTTTAAGTAATTTACAAGAATTGTTTGTTTAGATAAGCCCAATGCTAACGAACGCGCGTTTTGGGGCCACTTGAGTTAATAAACAAGGCACATTATGGTTTTGTGCTTTGGTAATTTAGTATCTAAATTTTGGGGTTCACCATAAAGGCCAACAGAAGCTCCTAGCCTCTGCTTCTCTGTTTTCTTTTTCTTCCTTCATAGTATATGGGTACAGTTCTTCAGTATTATAAGGAATCCTTTTGTGATCTTTATAACATTTAAGTAAATATTTTTCTAATAATTCTTTTCTTTGTTCGGCTTGTGATATTGCACAATGTATACCAACAATACCATTAAAATGTCCTTTAATTGTATATCCATATTTTCGACATATTGAATTAACTATAATATTAATAATTTCTGAATCTATGGCGATTGTTCTTCTTTGTAACTGTGAACACAAATTACTTATTACACTTATACCATATTGATCTGGTATATCATATCTACAACATTGTTGGTCAAGCAAATATTTAGTAAATGCTAATTTTTCTTTAAAAACCGCAAGATGAAGAGCAGTATATCCTTTTGATGGATTATTATCTGTAGAGTTTAAAACTTCAGTAAAATCTTCATTACGTTCCTTACAAGATTTTAATAAATCCTCTAACGTATTTTTAAAGTTTGTTAAACTAGATTCACGTACAGTAGCTATTCTAAGAAGATGACCAAGCTTATCAGTAATTTCAGTTCTTCTAGGATGAAATTGTTTTTGCACAAGAGTCCTATACTGTTTATTTACGAAGAATAATCTCTTAAGCGATTCTTGTAATCCTAAAAAATATACTGTATTTTGCAAACAATCACTTGGTAGCTCATTAAGCTTACCCATCTAATACATCTCCAATTCAAAGATTATAGTTATACTTATAAATATTCTATATTATTGCAATTTTTTAAGATCAAGGTCAAGCCATTTAAAATGGTGTAGTACATTGGGTTGAACAGCACCATTTTTATCTTTATTTCGATTTCACCAAAGTTACTGATTTAATATTGAATATGAATAATTATCTTCTACTCATTCTTGTAGAAAAAGGATTTCTTATGTTTGGATCATCTTTAGCTCGTAGTCCTTTAATTGTGCCTCGACCACCACTTCCGCTACCATCACCATCTTTTTTGGCCAAATCTTTTAAAGATAATTGTTTTTTCTTATTTGTAGAAAAAGGATTTCCAATGTTTGGATTATCTTTAATTTGTAGCCCTTTAGGAGTGCCTTGACCGCCGCTGCCACTACCTTTTCCTCCGCTGCTGCTGCTATCACCATCAGTGTTTTCTTTTTCTTTATTTAATTCTTTTAAAGATAATTGTTTTTTCTTAATGTTGATAAGTTCAGATAGTTTTTGACGATCGTTAGGATACGACATCAACCATTGATGAGTAAAAAATTCTTGTATATCCAACAATCTGAGCATTAATTCATTACTAATTTCCATAATTTGAACCTATTAGTTAAATTAATATAAATTTTACTAACTTACATTATACAAAAAAATATTACTTATTGAAACTATTTAACCATTGTTTTACTAAAATAGCAGCAGCTGTTGCGTTAATATCTAGTAATTCTTTAGTATTATAGTTGGATTTATGTAGAGAAATCATATTTTTAGCTTCCCAAGTGCTAAGACGTTCATCAATTTTGTGGGTTGGTAAATTATATCTTTTTTGTAAATCATCAAAAAACTTTAGACATTCTAGAGTAGTATGCTGTTGTTTACCTTGCATATCAACTGGAATTCCTACGATTAATTGCCCTGGACCCCAAAATTCTATTAATTTGGTAATGGTTTGCCAATTAATTTGTCGATTTTTGACTTTTATACACGTAAGCGGTCTGGCGCTATTGGTTGCAGTTTGCCCAATAGCTACGCCAATATATTTAGTGCCAAAATCAAAACCTAGTACTAGTTGTTCTTTCATAAATCTAACATTAGTATACTTAAATATGTATAAATTAGAACAATTAAAACAAGTGCCTCTAGGTAATACTGGGTTAAAAGTTTCTACACTTGGGATTGGTACCGTAAAGTTTGGTAGAAATACTGGGGTTAAATATCCTCAACAATTTGATATTCCTGACGACCAAACCATAAAAAGTTTATTAGGGCTTGCTAAAGAATTAAATATTAATTTATTAGATACTGCGCCTGCTTATGGTAATAGCGAAGAGCGTTTAGGAAAACTTTTAAAAAATGATCGTCATAATTGGATAATTTCTAGTAAAGTTGGAGAAGAATTTACTAACAATCAATCAATTTTTAATTTTTCTAAAGAATATATAATAGATAGTATTCATCGTACTTTAAAACGATTGAATACAGATTATCTAGATCTATTATTAATCCATTCCGACGGTAATGATGAAGAAATTATTAATAGAGATCGAGTATTTGATACTGTAACGTTGTTAAAACAACAAGGATTAATTCGTAGTTTTGGAATGTCTATTAAAACAGTATCTGGTGGGCTACTAGCGGTTAATATTGCTGATGTTGTTATGGTAACCTTAAATCTTGATTATTTAGATGAACTTGATGTTATAGCCGAAGCTCATAAATTAAATAAGGGAGTTTTAATAAAAAAAGCTTTAGGTAGTGGTTATCTTAAAGTGCAACCTAGTATGGAGCTAATCTTTAAAACGCCTGGGGTGCATAGTATTATCGTGGGGACCATAAATAAATTACATTTAATAGAAAATGTACGTTATGCGTTAATGTACTAAATACAAGCAGTTACGAAAAATCTAACCATTTTTGTTCAGTAACTACAAAATCTAAGTTTACATCATGAGCATCAGGAATAAAATTTGCAACTTGTTGTATAGAATATGCTAAACCAATTAATTTACCATTTAAATTGCTTTTTGTTTCAATACTACGATCATAAAAACCAGATCCACTTCCGATACGATGACCAAATGAATCAAATGCTACTAATGGCATAAAAATTAGATCTAATTGAGAAACTAGTATTTGATCTTTAGCATTAAAAGCAGGTTCTAGGATTCCAAATTTATTTTTTATTAATTTAGTATTAGCAGTATATTTTATAAAATTTAGTGTTTGAGTATGTTGATTAATAACTGGTAAATAACAGGATTTATGATTAATTAATAGAAATTCTATTAATGGTATAGAGTTTATTTCATATTTAGTTGGCCAATATACAGCAATATGTATGGAATCAGAAGGTAATTTATTTAAAATAAGTTTTGTTATTTGTTGAGAGGCATTTTGTCTTTCGGTAACTGTTAAATCTTTAATGTTTTTGCGTATTTTGGAACGTATTAAATTTTTTTGTAACATTATAAAATTTTATTTAAAATAAAAGGCGTTTCTCCATCTTTGCCGTATAGCTAGATCTTGAACCGGAGGTTCAAGTGGGTACCAAAATGATGCATTAGGCTTTCTACTCATTGGCAGACTTGCACACAACACCAGACATGGCTCCCTATGCTTTAATTATAGGTTCAAAATATCTTTAACCATACCTGCTAAAACAGATAACGCCAGAAACTTAATGATCATTGTACTCAAATTTTAGATTATTGCTAGTATGAGCATGTTGCAACTTGCTAGAATTCTGTAGAACCGAGTTTAATTTATGTTCTAATGAAGTTAAATTAGCAACTATAGTTTCTGTTTCGGTAGATTGTTTAAATGTTTGTTGTAATAAATCATTGGCGAGATTAATTGCTGCCGTAATTAAGATCCCTTCAAAACTTATGATGCGACCATTATTGCGGATTTCTTGCATTTTTTGATCTAAATAAGTAGCAGCATTTTGTAATTCTGCTTCAGTTCCTGGAGGACAAGCAATTTGATATTCTTTACCTAAAATTTTTATGGTTAAGTTTTTCATTTTAATATACCTTAACTGGTTCAAAGTAAGCTTGGTTACGTCCGGCATGTTTTGCTTTATATAATGCAAAATCAGCAGCTTCTAATAAATCTAAAGAATTATTAAATTCTCCTTCAGTAATAGAAACACCGGCACTAATTGTTAATACGTTAGCACATGGAGATCCTTTATGAGCGATACCTAAATTTGATACTACAGTAATTAAATCGTTAGCTAATTTTAAAGCAAACTCGGCTTCTCCTTTAGGTAATAAAACAGCAAAAGTTTCCCCGGCAGTTCTAGCAATATTTTTGTATTGCTCTGGTAATGCATTTTGTAATGCTTGGGCAACTTGTTTAATTCTTTGATCACCAACTTCAGCGCCATAAACTTCATTGTAAGCATGAAAATAATCTAAATTTAATAGTATTAATGCGATATCATATTTGTCTTTTTTGGCTTTAAACCACTCTATTTCTAACATTTTATGGAAAGTGTTAACACTATAAATGCCAGTCATAACATCTTGCTTGTTGACATTTTCTAATACTCTATTGGTTATTGCTAGATCATGTGCCATGCTAAAAATATCACTCTTTAATTCTTGATGACGTTTAGCTGTTGCTAATTTATATTGTAATTGAAAAGAATTAATTGGTTTTATTAAAAAATCGTCAGCACCGCATAGTAAGCCCTGTTTAAAATCTATTTCTGTAGCTGCATTTGCCATTAACACTATGGTATTCCATACGGAACTACCACCTAATTGGCGTATTTTACGAATTAGATCAATTCCAGATACTCCAGATAATTGGGTATCAATTAATAACAAATCTGGACATTTATTTTTACAAATTTTTAAAACATTTTGATCATTTATAGCTTCAATTACCGTATGGCCATCAGCCGATAATTGTTCAGCTAATAAAGTACGATTATTAAGATCATTATCAGCTACTAGAACTCGCATTTGCTTCCTTAACTATGCGTAATAAATTATCAGAAGTAACAAAACCAGGAATTAATGTACCATTTTCTAAAACTATAGATGGGGTGGCATTTATTCCAATTTTTTTACCGAAGTTAAATTGAGTTTCTATTGGATTATTTTTGCAGGTCCTTTCGGGGATAGTTTCGTCATTATTGGCCATAGAAAATTCTTTATTGCGATTTTTAGAACACCATATTGAAACTGCTTTTTTATAACTATCTGAGCCAATCCCTGCTCGTGGGAAAAATAAGTACCTTACCTCTAATCCAGCAGATACGGCCTCTTCAATTTCTTTATGTAAACGTTTGCTATGTGGACAACTTACATCAGCAAAAACAGTAACCGATCCTATGGATTTACTTAATCCATGATTACGTTTTTTTGATTTAAAAATAAGCATATCTTTTTTGGAAATTTTGCTTAATTCTGTTGTTCTTATAGTTCTTTTAGCTTTATCAGTTAAATTCCATTGTTTTTTGTTCGGTTCGTTTAAATCTATTAATTCACCATAGAAAAAATATCCTCCATCTTTAGAGACATAAAATACCTCTGCATCAGAGGTAATTTTATATAGATCTGGCTTGATTAATTCTATTTTAGAATTGAGAACAGTAATATTTGGGACTACTTTTTGAATAGCATTTTCTATAATTTTAGTTTGTTCTAAAGTTAAGGTAGATGATGCATTTGCCGTTATACAAGAACCTAATAATATAGATAATAATAAAAATCCCATTTTCATAAATAAATATCCTATAAAATTTATTAAAAACTCATGCGTGATTAGTATATGTTATTATAGATTATATTATTCTTCTATAGTTTTAGGATCTTTATTCACTAATCTTTCTTTAATCCTAGCTTGTTTTCCAGATTTTTGTTCTAAGTAGTAAAGCTTAGCTTTACGTACCTTACCCTTCCTTTTTATTTCGATACTCTTAATAAGAGGGCTATGAGTTTGGAAAACCCTGTTTACTCCTTCGCCGTAAGATATTTTTCTTACAGTAAACGAGGAATTAAGACTATTAGGTCTTTTTTTTGCTATAACTATGCCTTCAAAAGCCTGTTGACGAATTTTATTACCTTCAGTAACCTCCACTTTTACTACTACAGTATCGCCAGGACGAAACTTTGGAAGATCTTTCTTCATTTGTTGTTTTTCGATATTTTGAATGATTGTACCGTTTTTAATTGTCATAACTATTTTGCTCCTCTACTTCTAATTTTAATAAATCCTTTCGCCTTTGTTTAGTGCGGATTAATCGTTGTTGTTGCCGCCAATTAAAAATATCCATGTGGTTACCACTTAATAATACTTCCGGCACTTTTAAATCATAAATACATTCTGGTCTAGTATAATGTGGACAATCTAATAGTCCATCTTCCCCAAAAGAATCTTGATTAAAAGAATTCGGATCACCTAATGCCCCGGGTATTAACCTAATAATTGCATCCATAATAGCCATGGCAGCTAACTCACCGCCACTTAAAATAAAATCACCAATAGACCATTCTTCATTAATTGCTAGCTGATATGTCCTTTCATCAATACCTTCGTAACGGCCACAAACAAATATTACACTATTTTGTTGTTTAATAAATTGTCGTAAATCTTGTTGGGTAATTTTTTTCCCTTGTGGCGATAAACATACAACTAGTGGATAATTATTAGTTATTTTTTTTAAATCTTCCTTAGCCGCATTAATTGCATGCAATAGAGGTTCTACCTTCATTACCATACCTGGACCACCACCATATGGTCGGTCGTCTACAGTACCATGTTTATCCACAGCATAATCTCTAGGATTATATAGATTTAATTGCGCTAGTCCATTATTTATAGCACGTTTAGTTATACCGTAATCTTTTATAGCGGCGAACATTTGTGGAAATATAGTAACTGCACCAAATAACATAAATCAACTTAAATCCCAATTAACAGTTATTATTTGTTTAGATAAATTAACATTTGTAACAATATCCCCAAAACTATAAGGGATTAAATATTCTACATTATTAATGCTGTTTTTTACTACCATTATGTCGTTAGAGGATGTTGAAAATAGATAATCAACCATGCCTAGTGATTCACCAGATAAATTATATACGTTGCAGTTAATTAGATCTTCCCAATAATATTGATTAGTAGGTAGTATTGGTAGTTCATTTCTATTAATGGCAATTTTTTTGTTAGTTAATAAAGATGCTAGATTGCGATCTTGTACATTCGCAAATAGCACTAAAAATTGATCTTTAGATTTTTTGGTTTTTACAATAGAAGAAGTAGCAATTTGTTGATGTGATGAACCACTTTCGTCGTCTGTTAGCAACCAGTTTTCAAAATGAAAAATATTTTCTTTTGGTTCTGTATAAGAATTGATTTTTACCCATCCTTGTACTCCAAATGGGGCGCCAATATTACCAATTACAACTAATTTGTTTGTGGGGCTATCGTTTTGTCCCATTCTTTCACCAAACTTACTATTCTATTAGATAGCTGTGCTCCAACAGATATCCAGTAAGTAATACGATCACGCTTTAGGTGTAATCTAACTGCCTTTCCTTTTGCTAAAGGATTAAAATAACCAATTTCTTCTATGTATTTACCATCTCTAGGACAACGCTTATCGGTTGCTACCATATGATAAAAAGGCTTCTTTTTCGAACCGCCTCTAGATAAACGAACTACTACCATGGAATTATCACCTTATGTAAATGTACTATTTGCTTAAAATCAAGTTTTTCTTTAAACCAGATAATTCTATATTATCTTAACCGTAGGTTCAATTGCTAGTTATGTTCTTTTTTTTTTTGGAAAATAGAGCATTGTTAAAACTAAACAAATAAATAGCCCCCATGCATACACAGAATACACCAATATATATGCCATAATGACTATCTGATATGAAATAATACAGATATATTTCATAACAACCAGTTATTACAAACACTAACCCACATAGAAGACTAAATATAGATATGCTATTGAATTTTTTATAAACTGCTTTTTCTAAGTAACGTTCTAGTAGTATTACTTTATCAGCACAGTTACCTTTGCAAGCTAAACCATTACCAGTATCTATGTAACATTCTGAACAAACACCCTTATAACAATTTTTACAAGAGCCTATACTATCTATATTTTGATGAACAAAACACTTCATTGTAAAATCTATCTAAACGCTAATTTTTTGAATTTTATGTGGAATTTTGCCATAAATTATCAATAAAAACAATATTGCTTTGGAAAATCAACATCAGTATTGCTGATTTTCCGTAAATATAGTATTATTAATGTTGATTATTTAAAAATATTAACATTATATGTATTTACAACGATATTTAGATCTAAATAGTTTACTAGAACAAAAATCATTTTTTTTGTTAGGTCCTAGAACAACTGGCAAAACAAGCCTTATTGCACATCAATTATCTAAAGATGTCTTAAGTATAAATTTACTTAAAAGTAATGTTTTTTTAAAACTGGAGAGTAGGCCTTGGGAATTAGAAGAAATAATTAATTCGGCTCAGCTATCTAACAAGTTTGTTGTTATAGATGAAATACAAAAAATTCCAATATTGTTAAATGAAGTACATAGATTAATAGAAGAGAAAAAAATAAAATTTCTTTTAACTGGTAGTAGTGCAAGAAGACTTAGAAAAGATAATGTAAATTTATTGGCTGGTCGTGCCTGGGAAGCTCAACTATTTCCTTTGATAATGAAAGAAATCCCTAATTTTTCTTTAGATCGTTATTTAATGTTTGGCGGATTACCTTCGGTATATTTAAGCAACAATCCAACCGAAGAATTAATTGCTTATGTTGATACCTATTTAAAAGAAGAAATACAGGCTGAAGCATTGGTACGTAAAATGCAATCTTTTTCTAAATTTTTACAAATATCAGCATTAACTAGTGGAACAATTTTAAATTTTAATTCTTTATCAAACGATGTTGGTATACCGGCATCTACAATAAGAGAATACTATCAAATATTACAAGATACTTTAGTGGGTTTTTTGTTGCCAGCATGGACAAAAACAAAAAAAAGAAAAGCAATTAGTACTGCTAAATTTTATTTTTTTGATATTGGGGTTACTCATCAATTAGCTGAAATACAAGCTATTGATCCTCATTCAGATCTATATGGTCGTGCTTTTGAACATTTTATAGCAATGGAATTAAGAGCGTATCTTAGCTATAGTAGAAAGCATTTATTATTAAATTATTGGAATTCTGTACATGGTCAAGAAGTAGATTTTATTATTGGCGATGAAATAGCAATTGAAGTTAAAACCACTAAATCTATATCTAGTAAGCATCTTAAGGGTTTAAAATTTTTACAAGAAGAAAATTTATGTAAAAAATATTTTTTAGTTTCTTTAGATCAAATTAATAGAGTTAGTGATGGTATAGAAATTATATATTGGGAAGATTTTTTGAAAAACCTATGGGAAAATAATTATATGTAATTGTTTATAATAGGTATAAATTCCCCAGCTTTTAGCGTTTTCGGTAAAATTATATCCCCAAAACGGATCCTAATTAGCCTATTTACTTCTAAGCCTTGTGAACTAAATAAACGTTTAATTTCCCTGTTTTTACCTTCAGTTAAAATTACTTTGTACCAGCTATTAGTACTTTTTTGATTTATAAAAGTAATTTTTTTAAATTTGCTAATGCCGTCTTCTAAATTAATACCTTTAGTTAAGTTTGATAAAATTTCTGGAGTAGCTTTGCCAAAAATTCTAACTAAATATTCTCTTTCTTGATTATAACTGGGATGCATTAATTTATTAGCTAATTCACCATTATTAGTAAACAATAATATTCCAGAAGTATTTAAATCTAATCTGCCAACAGCTACCCATCTTTCGTTTGTTAGTTCTGGTAAATCTTCAAATACAGTTGGACGATTTTTAGGATCAGATCTAGTGCAAATTTTTCCTACTGGTTTATGGTATAAAATAACTTTGGTAGGTTGCTTTTTTTGAGGGATTTCTAAAATTTTATTATCTAATTGTATTTTTTCGCTACCATCAACCTGGTCCCCTAATTTGGCAATTTTGCCATTTATTTTAATGCGTTGTAATTTAATCCATTCTTCTATGGTTCTTCTAGATTGAATCCCAGATTGAGCTAAAAATTTTTGAATACGCTGCATGAATTAAGCTGTTTGATGTTCAGTAGTTAAAAAATCCATAATTTTAGGTAATGGTGGTAATTCTTCTAATTTTTCTAAACCGAAATACGTTAAAAATTCTTTAGTAGTGGCATATAATGCTGGTTTACCAGGTACGTCTTTATGTCCTATTATTCTGATCCAACCACGTTCTTCTTGTAGAGTTTTAAAAATAGAAGAGCTAATAGTAACTCCTCTAATTTGTTCGATTTCACCTCTAGTAATAGGTTGACGATAAGCTATTAAAGCTAATGTTTCTAAAAAGGCTCTAGAGTATTTAGGTGGTCTTTCTTGCCATAATCTGGCTACTAAATAGCTAAATTTTTGTTTAGATTGAAACTGATACCCATTTGCAGTTTTTACTAGCTCTACACCTCGTTGTTCATTTTGTTGTTGTAAAAATGCTATGGCAGATCCTATTTCTTGGTTGGTTGGACGTTTCTCTTCATCAAAAATTAATGATAATTCTTGGATAGTCATGCATCGGCCAGCTGCTAACAATAAAGCTTCAATTATTAATGGTAGATCGGTATTTGTTAACATATTTCAAACTCTGTTGTAGTAGATAATGTATTGGTTAATCTTACGTGAATAGGTGCAAATGGTTCTCTTTGTATAAGTTCCAATAAATTTTCTTTAACTAACTCTAGTATAGCTAAAAAAGTTACTACGATCCCTAACCGTCCTTCTTTTAGGTTTAAAAGATCATAAAATGTAAAAAATTTGTTTTCAAAAGATTGTAATTTTCCTAGGATATTTGTCATTTTATCTCTTACCGATAGGTTTTCGGTTAGTATAGTATGAGCACTTTGTAGATCTACTTTTTGTAGAGCATTTCTTAACGCTAATAATAGATCAGCTAATTGTACTTCTGGTTGTAAGGATTTGATGTTTAAATTTTCACTAATAAGTTTAATATTAAAAAAGTCTCTATCTTGTCTAGGGATTTTTTCTAAATTTTCTGCAGCAGTTTTAATTTGTTCATATTCTTGTAAACGACGAATTAATTCTGCACGAGGATCTTCTTCTACCTGCTCGGAGCTTATAATTGGTAATAACATTCTAGATTTTATTTCCGTTAAAATTGCTGCCATCTCTAAATAATCAGCAGTTAGTTCTAAATTAGCACATTGCATCGCATCTATAAATTCTACGTATTGTCTAGTAAGATTTGCTACTTTTATGTCTAAAATATCTATATTTTGTTTACGAATTAAGTACAACAATAGATCTAATGGGCCTTCGAAAATTTCTAAAATAATCAATAAAGCATCTGGAGGGATATATAAGTCCTTAGGTAATTCGGTTATTTCTTTACCTTGAACTTTAGCTAATGAATTAAATTTAGACATATATTTTACGTTATACCCATAGATGTTTTTACTTCATTTAAGGTATTTTTTGCTATAGTTGAAGCTTTTGCGGTGCTTTCTTTTAAAATCTTATTTACCAAATCTTTATTCCCTCTATATAGATTAGCCTTTTCTCTAAATGGCTGTTGTTCTTGTTCTATAAAATTTAATAATGCTCCCTTACAATCTAAACAACCTATTCCAGCTGATCTACATCCCTGATTTACCCAGGTTTTTACTTCTTCATTAGAATACACTTTATGTAACTGCCAAACAGGGCATTTTTCTGGATCCCCAGGATCAGTACGTTTAACTCTAGCAGGATCTGTAGGCATAGTTTTTATTTTTTTTTCTATAGACTTCTGATCTTCAGCAATCTCTATAGTATTATTGTAGGATTTAGACATTTTTTGTCCATCGGTGCCTACTAATTTTGGAGTATCGCTTAATAATACCTGTGGTTCTGGCAAAATCGTTTTTCCTGAACCATAAATATGGTTAAAGCGACGGGCTACTTCATGAATTAATTCTACATGTGCTGTTTGGTCTTTCCCGACTGGCACAAATTCTGCTTTATAAAGTAATACGTCGGCACTCTGTAATAGTGGGTAACCTAAAAATCCATAAGTTGATAAATCTAATTCTTTTAGTTTTTGTTGTTGCTCTTTATAAGTTGGCACTCTTTCTAACCAGCTAACTGGAGTTATAGTAGATAATAGCAAATGTAGTTCTGCATGTTCCGGGATTTGTGATTGAATAAAAATTTTACAATATTCATTGCTTAATCCAACCGTTAATAGATCTTCTATTAAGCGTTGACTGTCTTGTTTAATATTGCTTGATTTACTGTAATGAGTAGTTAATGCGTGTAGATCTGCTATAAAAAAATAACAATCATATTGATTTTGTAATTTAACCCAATTTTTTATTGCTCCATGATAATTGCCTAAATGCAGCTTGCCAGTTGGACGAATTCCGGAAACAATTATTTTTTTATTAGTATTCATAAGCTTTTGATAAAGTTTTTTATATTATATACTAATTACACATGAGTTTTCGGTGCTCTAAAGAACAAGTAGTGTTGTTTGAGCCTCGTTTACTCTAGTTGCTCCTTAACTTTACGAAAAGTGAGTTTCTCGACTTATTTTTTAAAACATCGAAAACTCATGTGCGATCAATATATAGTAAGCATTTAAGTTATTATTGGATATTATTACAATGGTTCAACACATTATCAACAATTTACTTGAAGCTAAAGCTGGTTTAGATCGATTACTTACAGATCATAGTACTATAGGATCCATTAATAAAGCAGCCAAAATGATCATTCGAACATTTGAGACTGGAGGAAAAGTTTTTTCTTGCGGTAATGGCGGTTCTATGTGTGATGCTATGCATTTTGCCGAAGAATTAACTGGGCAATATCGTAAAAAAAGAACAGGCTTCCCAGCTATTGCTATTAGCGATCCTGGTCATCTAACATGTGTTGCTAATGATTATGGTTTTGATGAAGTATTTTCTAGGTATATTGAAGCACATGGTAAAAAAGGAGATGCTTTAGTTGCTATAAGTACTAGTGGTTCTAGTAAAAATATTTTAAAAGCAGTTAATTATGCCAAATTACATCATATTGGAGTTATTGGATTGAGTGGAAAAGCAGGATCTAATCTTAGCCAACAAGCCGATATATCTATATGTACCCCAGTTGGAGAGTTTGCTGATCGAATTCAAGAAATCCACATTAAAGTGCTACATATTATAATAGAATTAGTTGAACGTCATTTTTGTCCTGAAAATTATTGATATACCAATTATACTTAAAATGTAATCGTTCACATAATGCCGTCAACTTAAGATCATTTTTTCTAGTAAGGCTCTAGGTTTGGCTTTCAACGGGACGCCGTGAATACACATCCATGTAGTCTCATCAAGCAGCATCCCTGCTGCTGCTGCCCGCTTAAAAGCCAAACCTAGAGCCTTATCCTTTGTAGCCTGTGTGCGATAAAAGTCTTAAGTTGACGGCATTACGTGAATGACTACCTTGAAATTATTGTCAAAAAAATAGCCCAAGTGAGGAACTTGGGCCAAGAACCGAATTTGTCGGTTGGAGATTGACAGAGTTTATAGTGCCATAGTTAATAATTTAATTATGTAGGAAAATATCTATTCTTTTTGTAGGAAAATCGCCATTACTAATTAGTTGTTTGATTTACCAACAAATTTTTTGTGTTTTAATTAAAGATTATGTATAAATTTAATAAGAATTTAATGAGAAATTTTTAATGTTGACCTTATATCCAGCTATAAATCCATATATATCTTATCATATTAAAGTTGATAATATACATACTTTATATGTTGAAGAATGTGGGAATAAGGATGGGATCCCGATTATATATTTGCATGGTGGCCCAGGATCTGGTTGTGATAGTGATAATAGACGTTTTTTTGATCCTGAAAAATATCGTATTATTTTATTTGATCAACGAGGTTCAGGAAGATCCACACCACATTCTGAATTAAAAAATAATACACCATTATTATTAATAGAAGATTTAGAGACAATCCGTAAGCATTGTGGGATCAAACAGTGGGTATTATTTGGTGGTTCTTGGGGATCTACGTTAGCATTATTGTATGCTCAAAATTATCCTAAGCACGTGATTAGTATGATTTTGCGAGGAATTTTTTTATGTCGCAAAGAAGATATAGATTGGGTTTGTCGAGATGGAGGGGTTTCTAGGATTTATCCTGATTATTGGCAAGAATTTAAAAATATAGTACCTAAAAAAGGGCAACATAATCTTATTGCTTCTTATTATAAATTGTTAACTGGTGGGGATGAGATAGCTAGAATGGCAGCTGCTAAAGCATGGTCTAAATGGGAATCGGTTTGTGCTACCTTAGATCCATGTCACAAATTAGAACAGCATTTAACTAATCCACATTTAGCATTAAGTTTATCTAGAATAGCATGTCATTATGCTGTTAATAATTATTTTATTGAAGAAAATTCTATTTTAGAAAATATGAATAAAATTAAGCATATACCGTCAGTTATCATCCATGGTCGTTACGATATGATATGTCCTATAGATAATGCTTATGTCTTACATCAGGCTTGGCCAAAATCAGATTTAATTATAATTCGTAATGCTGGGCATTCTTCTAGAGAACCTGGAATTTTAAATGCATTAATTCATGCTACTAATGCTTTTTTGCTTTCAGATTTGTAACAATATATAGTAATCGCACATGAGTTTTCGGTACTCTAAAAAACAAGTGACTCGCGCTATCCTGGCGCTCGCTCTTCGGGCGTGTTGCACACGTCAAAAATGTCTATCCTGACATTTTTGCGTGAAACTTGCCTTTCGCAAAGCAAAGAGCAACAGATAGCCAAGGAGGCTCAAACAACACTCCTTGTTTTTTAGAGTACCGAAAACTCATGTGCGATTACTATACACGTAATACTATTGTCTATACTTAAAATTGTTATATTAAGTGGAGATGATAACTATTATGCCAACAATAAAAAATAAAAAACTATTTAAAGAGCTTTTTTTTGATCTATTAAAAAAAGAAGAATTTAAGAAGAAAAAAGAAATACAAAGTTTTGTTAGTTCTGTTTTAGATAACCAAAGTGAAGAAAATTTACCTGTTTTTTTAAGAAATTATATTATGTTATGCTTTAGTAATGATGATAGACAAGATGAGGTAATAAAAAAAATTATTGAATTAATATTTAATGAGTTAATTGATTCAGAAGATGATAGTTTAATCTCAATAAAAAATTTGTATGATCTTCTTAATTTGTTGTCTTTGCAAAAATTGTCTGAAAACAAGCAATTATTGCAAAAATTATATAAAAGTTTGTCGCTACAAGATAGATATTATTGTAGTGGGCTATATACTATTGTAGCAAAGGGGTACAATCAATTATTAGAGCAATTAATTAATTTAGCCAAAGGTGATCCAGATCGCATTAAAGATTTATATAGTGCTTTACCTTTACAAAATATGTATAGAAATAGTGCGTTAAATATATTAACCAGAGAAGATCCTCAAACTAGACTTAACCGAATAAAAGATCTAATTAAAATATCTTATTTTAGAAAAATGATAAATATCTTTATGCCAGAGCAAAAAGCTATTGCTGATAGAATAGCAGGAATACAAGAATATTGTCTTAGTTGTTTGTCTACTCAAGGTGAATATTCTGTTATTCCGCCAAAAAATACAGATAGTGACGAAGAAGATTGTGCTGCTTATCAAAGTGGGAACGAAGCAGACGCTAATGGTACTTTAAATGCAATATTAAATAGTATTCATAATAGTTTATCATTTGTTGAACCAGTTATTTCTAGAACTTCTAGTACACATAGTGTTTCTAGTAATAATAGTATTAAGAGTCTTCATAGTATGAATGGTGTGCCAACACCAACAAATTCTCCGAGGGATTCTGAACAACAAGATACCCCAGATTTGCGGGCTTGCTCTCCCTCACCTTAGTAACGTTCTTGAATAAATCAGTCTATCCCTGGAACCGGATATTTTTCCGAGAACGCTTCAACTTCGGATTTAATTTTGTTTAGCTCTTCTTTATTATTACGTTGCATAATAGCGCGTAACATCCAATTAGCAATAAGCTCCATTTCTTTTTCTTTCATACCGCGAGTTGTAATTGCTGGGGTGCCGATACGAACACCACTAGGATTCATTGGTTTACGTGAATCGTCTGGAATAACATTCATATTAACTGTTATATTAACTTGATCAAGTAATTGTTGAATATCTTTACCGGGTAAATTCCAAGTTTTTATAGAATCAATAAGTATAAGATGATTACTAGTACCGTTAGTTATTAATTTAACCCCATGTTCCATAAGAAAATTGGCCATATGTTTAGCATTAACAATAATTTGTTTAGCATAATCTTTAAAACTAGGTTGTAGAGCTTCTTCAAAAGCTACAGCTTTAGCGGCTATCATTTGCATGATTGGCCCACCTTGAAATCCAGGAAATACTGATTTATCAATAAGTTCACCTAGTTCTCGTTCGCGAGTTAAAATTAATCCACCTCTAGGGCCGCGCAATGATTTATGTGTGGTAGTAACAATAACATCAAATAAATCATCAAAAGGATTACGTAATACTCCACCAACGATTAAACCTGCAATATGAGCCATATCTGCTATAGTATAGGCCCCAATTTCTTGGGCTATTTTTTTTATTTGAGCATAATCGTATTCTCTAGGGTACGAAGAAAACCCTGCAAGAATTACTTTAGGTTTTTCGCGTAGAGCAATAGATCGCATTTCATCATAATCAATTTCTCCAGTTTCTATATTTTTCATTTTGTAACGTAAAAATTTAAATATCTTAGAAATACTAGTAACTGGGTGCCCATGGGTTAAGTGTCCTCCATGAGTTAAATCCATTCCTAAAATTTTTTCACCTGGGTTAAGTAATGCAAAATATACTGCAATATTAGCAGGTGCTCCTGCATGTGGTTGAACATTAGCATGAGCTGCTTTAAAAAGTTTTTTAGCTCTTTCTATAGCCAAAGTTTCAATTTGATCCGTAAATTCTTGGCCGCCATAATAACGTTTACCTGGATAGCCTTCGCTGTATTTATTATTAAGTACAGAACCCATAGCATCCATTACTGCTGGACTAATATAATTTTCGCTTGGAATTAATTCTAATCCGTATTTTTGACGATGTTCTTCGCCTTTTAATAAATTAAAAACTGTTGGATCAGTTATAGCTAAAAAATTATGTTTCATTTATATTTTCTAAGGGTCAACTAAATCAGCAAAAATTATAAAAACCGGATAATCCGAAGTGCTATCTTTGAATTTCCGGAAATTCCGAAGTTATACTACGGATTATCCGCAATAAGTATATTGTATATTAGCAAAATTTTCTAAACAACCTTCTTTTTTATTTTAAAACACCAATAATAACTTTTATAATCTAGGAATAACTGATTTTAACAATTTATATTATTTTGTATAGGTAAATTTTTATGATATCACATTATATTGCTACCGGATTAGGAAGTGCTGCAGGGGCAATTCTTCGTGTTCTTTTGGGGAAAGTACTTCCACCATTAGTCTTAGGTATTCCTTTTTATATATTGTGTGTAAATGTTCTAGGGTGTTTGATTATGGGACTATTAACGGAATTAATGGCTTTGCATTGGTCTTTATCTGATAATTTGAAGTATTTCCTTATTTCTGGATTTTTAGGAGGTTTTACTACATTTTCTGCCTTTGCTTTGGAATTTGGGTTGTTATTCGAAAAGCATGAATATAGATCTGCCGTTATATATGCAATATTAAGCTTTGTGTTAAGTATTATATTTTTTTTTATTGGTATAAAAGTTGTTAGGTTATTGTAATAATAAATGAGAAACACACTCTTAGGAACGAGCACTCCATAAGCTTCGGCATTTGCAAACTGCGGTCCGTAACTCGCATGCCTTCGGCATGCTCAGACAGTACGGTCCTCGTTTTGCAAATGCCGAAGCTTAT
>CAIVQA010000108.1 GCA_903907935.1 uncultured Francisellaceae bacterium | reverse complement strand
TATTAAAAGAATATAAGAAAAAAGATTTCTCCACGGTATTAACTCAAACTTTTTTAGGTCCTATATTTTTTATGGGATCTTTGATTATATCTTCAGTTATTTTTAGATTGTATACATCTTTTAAAGAAAATACGTCATGTTTAAGTTATTATTCTTTTCTTTCAGATTTTTATCAATTAAGATTTTTTCTTCCTTTGTTATTGTGCTATCAATTTTATGTTTTTTTTAAAGTTGTTTTTTGCGACAACAATTACACAACAAAACATAATTTTTATTATTTAATTATTTCGTCGATTATTATTATGTTTTCTGCTTTTTTATGGGGATGGGTTGCATATTTAGGGAGGTTCCCAGGGCTGGAAATAGTCTATCTTGTAAGCGTTAAAAATATTAAGTATTCATTCGATTATATTGTAATAGCTTTAATTATTATTGGGTTAATGATCTATGTTAATAAATATATTTTTGTAACTGCTCGCTCGGGTACTGGTTGTTGTACGAGGAACGTACTGTTTGAGTGCGTTTTCTCTTATTTTTTTCGTTCAAAGAACGCGAGTTACGTACCAGAGTACAGCAACAAGTACCCGAATGAGCAGTTACTTTTTAGTTTTCTTTTAGTTAAAAATAAATTTTTGCAGTTATTTTTGTCTTTAGTTATTTTACCACTGTTACTTTGTTTTTTGAGTTCTTTGGTGGGTGCCATTCACGATATTTACTATTATTCTTTTTTAAAGAAGGATAAGGGTTATACGTTAGAATATAATTTATTTTTAAAACAACATAATCTTATGGATAATCCTATATATTTTCTTGTTAAAGGTTCGGTACATGAGTACTTAAGAATAAAGGCATTTGGTTGGAATAGGCGAATGGTTCCTCTTTTAAAGAGGCCTAATGTAGTATTAGAAGATCAAGATATTTCTTCTCGTATGAATGTTTTATTAAATCAGGATGAAAAAATTCCTTTCTTACAATATCCTGCATTTAGATTTAAAAGTGGTCATTTAAGTTCAAAAAAATATAATGTTGTTATTATAATGTTAGAAACATTCGAAACATCGGAAAGTGATTTTTTTAAGAAGCGAGGTTCACCATATCCATTTTTAGAAGAATTAAAGAAAGAAAGTCTTAGTTTTAATCATTGTTTTGCAAATTCGGAAGCAACTTATCAAGGAGAATCTGCCATAAGTAGTTCTTTACCTATATGGTGGATTTTTGATGGTAAAGGATCTGGCCTTATGGCTTCTTCCTATAACAGTAGTTATTTAAAAATTTTTAAAAATAATGGTTATTATTCTGAATTTTCAACGATGTGGGACACGTTTAGTCCTCTTGTTTCAAAGTTTCAAAAAGTTTTTTTATCAGATTCGAGGTGGCGAGATCCTTTATTTTTATCTAAAGTTGATCTTAATATTTATCCATTCTTAATAGCGGGGATCCAAAATATTTCTCCACTTTTTGATAAAGATTTAGATCAAAGTATTATTGATCCAGATCTTTATATAGAAGATCGGAAAGCTGAGACCGATTATTATAATAAGCATGGAGTATATCTTAATGATGATTATGGTTATGAAAAACTTTTTAATAAAATCACTAGAGCTGAGGATCCTTTCTTTATAGTAACTCATACGGTAAGCTCACATACAAAATTCCCTATTCCTCGTGGTTATAAACCTAAATCTCTAGAGCTTTCTGATGAAGATAGATTTTATTATAGTGCAAAATATGCGGATTCGGCTTTAAAAAGATTTTTTGAAAAGATTAAAAAACATCAAGTTTATAAAGATACAATTTTTGTTGTAGTTTCTGATCATACTACCATAGATAATAGCTTGTCGCTTTACGATAGGTATCACATACCTTTAGTTATACATGCGCCACAGATCTTAGAACCGAAAATTATTGATGAGCCTGTCTTTCAAATTGATATTGGACCAACTTTGTTAGAAATTTTAGGATATAAAGGATCCTACACATCTTTTGGGAAAAATTTATACAATAATAGAAACAAGAAAAAAAGAGGAATGATTCTACCAAATTGGGATGGGTATTGGGTGTTTGTTTATGATCCATATATTGTTAAATTAGATGTAGATCGGGTTTACGAGATTTATAATTTTCGTAAAGATAAACATAAAAATCTCGTAAATAATTTGTCTTTTGTTAAAATTAAAGAAGAGCTTCATAAAGAATTTTTGGCAACATATCAAATTTTTGGTGATGCTTTGCATACTAATAGGATTTTGCCAAGAGATTTAATATACTGATCGCACTTGAGTTTTCGGTGCTCTAAAAAACAAGGAGTGTTGTTTGAGCCTCTTTGGCTATCTGTTGTTCTTTGTTTTGCGAAAGGCGAGTTTCACGACTTGTTTTTTAGAGCACCGAAAACTCAAGTGCGATCAGTATACTTGAAAACCATTAAGTCTTTGTATTATAATTAAACTAGTTTAAGACTAGTTTATAAAGGGTTGATATGCAATCTATTGGTGCGTTTGAAGCAAAAACTCATTTTTCAGCATTACTAGAAAAAGTAGAGAAGGGTGAAGCGGTTGTTATTACTAAACATGGGAAAGCAATTGCTCGTTTATCTCCTATTGGTTCTAATAAGAAAACTGTCAAGGAAGCTATTCTTGAGCTTAAACAATTTCAATCTACCCACAAGCTTGCTTTAAATGGGTTAGATTGGAAAAAATTAAGAGACGAAGGCCGAAAATAATGGGATTTGTTTTAGATGCATCTATAACTCTTTCATGGTGTTTTAAAGATGAGTGCACTGCATTAACCGATCAAACATTAAAACTACTAGAAACAGAACAGGCATTTGTACCAGAAATTTGGTCTTTAGAAATAGGCAATATTCTTATTCTAGCTGAACGTAAAAAACGAATTAAATACGCAGATATTGTTCAGTTTTTAGAATTAATAAACAAACTGAATATAGAAATTGATAATGAAACTTCTAGCAAAGCATTTAATGAAATTTTATATTTAGCTCATTCTGAAAAAATAACAACTTACGATGCTTCTTATTTAGAACTAGCAATGCGAAAAGGCGTTCCACTAGCAAGTAAAGATCTTCAGCTTTGTAAAATAGCTGAACGTTTAGGAACTAAAATTTTATAACGGTATTTTATCAAAAACCGAGGTTTTCCAAAACAAAATTTGTTTTTCAAAAAATTTGCGTTCTGGCAATAATCGGAGTTGAGTTAAAATAGGATGGGCTAATTCTTTTTTAGATAGACCACTATCTAGCAAAGTTTCGCCAAAAATTGCAGGGTTAGAGCTATTTGGGCCAAATATATCTTCTATTTGTTTAGTTCGATCTTTAAAACTTAAGTAAGTAGTTTGTAATTTACCTTTATATGGGGCATTTTTTAGTAAACAAGAAAATAATACTCTACAAAAATTATTTAGATCTGCTTGATTGATTTCTGGCAAATATATTATGTATCCACCACCAACGGATGGATTTGATAATGCATCTAAAAAGAAACATTGTAGGCAAAATGGACAAGCAGTAACTAAATTACCAGCAGTATTGTTTTTGTAATTATGGTCATGGTTTACTACCTCTTGATAATTAAATGCCTGAAAACCACAATAACGACAGGTATGATCATCTTTTTCTAAGATTTTTTTTTCAATTTCTAGGAAGCGAGGATTTCGCTTCCTAGAGGTAAACATCTGCCAATTACCACGTTCGGCAGTTAAACTAATTGGTAATAGCTGCAAAAAAAATCACCTTTAATTATTAGTAGGAACTGTAATACCACTGGTACTAGGAGCACTAAGCGAACTTGTGGCGCTGGTTCCAAATACTGTTGATCCGGCAGTTTGCATTATAGTTGGTAAGAATAATAGGCATGCGGCTACTGCTATAAGAACTATTGGTTTACTTAAAGGGACTTGAGCAGGATTTTCTTTGTGGGCTTTAAATTGTAAAATTCCTGCTAAGGCGAAACCTACGCCAGCTACATAAGCAATTACTATCAAGAGAGTTACTATAGATAATATATTACCCTGAACGTTTTTTGCTATCGAACTTAATGATTGAGCATTACCGGCAGCGGTTGCTACGTTAGCAATAAGAAACGATAGACAGGTTGCTGTTAAACATTTTTTTGTTTTTAATAATACAGTATTCATGAAAAATACTCCTTGCTTGTATTTAGGTCTTTATTAAACATTTGATAATAATTTATATATTTTATAACTAAAATTTTAGCATTAAAATACTATACTTGCTATGTGTTAGTGCTAATTAGAAAGTTACTTTTTGACATACACTGATCGCACATGAATTTTCGGTACTCTAAAAAATAATTGACCCGCGCCCATCCTGGCGCTTGCCCTTCGGGCGCACTGCGTGCGTCAAAATGTCTATCCTGACATTTTGTGCGCTGAACTCGCCCTACGCTCAGCAACGCTAACAGCAACAGCATGGGGCTCAAACACCGCTCATTATTTTTTTAGAGTACCGAAAACTCATTAGTCAAGATATATAATATGTGCTAACTAATGTGTGCTTGAAACTATACCTGCTATAGCTTGCATAGCTGGTACAAAATTAATGGCTACAACACCTCCTATAACATGTATTAATCCTTTAGCAAAAGATCCTTGTTGTGCTCCAGCTTGACCAACGTGAACTAGTATAAACCAACCTCTAACAAAAGCTATAAACCCAATTAATTGAATAAACATAACAACGGTATTTATTAACATAGCCCAATCTTGACCAGCGCCAATACTAACATATTGCATTAATTGACTACTGGCTGATTGATCATAATTAGAAGTAACAGTTACATTAGAACTAGTTCCATCTTCAAAATCTATACTAACTGTATCGTTACTAGGGAATAACATTGATATACCGCTGCCAAATATCGAAGTAGAAAAAATATCGGTTGTAGCTGGCATATATAATAATACTGCGCCAATGCCAAGATACACAAATGGACCAGCTATTCCACCTTCTT
Organism: uncultured Francisellaceae bacterium; assembly: GCA_903907935.1. GTDB lineage: Bacteria > Pseudomonadota > Gammaproteobacteria > UBA6186 > Azoamicaceae > UBA6186. The sequence continues at coordinate 6,589 of CAIVQA010000108.1, read as the reverse complement.
GCTTGCCTGCTTGTAAGCTAATGCTACGTAGCATGGATATTCCCTTAAATATAAAGAACACCCCACTTATAAAAGATATAGCTAGTACTAAATTGGTTAATGGGACTACTAATGAGGTTAGATTTATTAAAATTTGTTGTATATCTAGATTTCCTAGTACACCAGATTGGCTAGTAGTAGCAGTTGCTACATTATTAATAAAAAACGATAAACATATCCATTTTAGTTTCGACATATTTTACCTAAATACCACTCCAGAACTAGTTCTAACAAGATTATTAGCGGCATCTATTAAAGCAATTTTACCATAATCACCAAAAGAATCGCCTTCAGCTACAGTAATTATTTGACCTGATGAAGATTTTAACCAAGCACGACCTGGAATTACGGCATGGACTACGTATTCTGGGGTATTACTGAATAAGTCTTGTTCAGAAGGTTTTACATTAGCAGTTAGATCTAAATCTTCTTCTTGAATATACTTTTTAACATTTTTTACATCCATAGATAGATTATCAATAGTGCTAGTTAGATTTAATATTCTTGAATCGATATTGTTGGTGCTACTGTTTACATTACTAATGGAACGTGAAATTTCTTGTAAATTATTTTGTAATTCTTTAATTTGATTAGTAGTGGCAGCTAAATCATTAGTAATGGTTTCTATAGCGCTTTTTAGTTCACTAATAGTTTCTTGAGTACGATAATTATTATTAGCTTGTATTTGGTTTGTTTGAGCGGTAGTTTGATGCTCAAAACCATTAACAGGTAGATTAATTTCAAAAGTATTAGCATTAGTATTAAGAGTATTAGGGCTTTGATCAGTAGTGCTAGGTGGTGGTAGCGGCGCAGAATTGTCTGGAGCAAGTGATGCAGGTGGAGTATTAGTTACCACAGTTTGTTTTAATTCTTGCCAAGTTACATTGTTTTGATTAAGAGGGGTATTAGAAGTAGTTTGATTTTGAAGAGGTGGTGTAGCTGGATTATTAATTGGTTTAGCCACAGGATGATGTGCTTCTGGTGCAGTATGATGTGGTGATTCTGGTACATTAGTAATCATATGGTGGCTCTTTTTTTTATTAATTATTATTGTTAGTATAATAATTCCTATTACTACTCCAACAATAATCAATAATTTTTTATTAGGTTTATTAAAACTAAAAGGTTGTTTAGTAGATAAAGAACCACCGTTTTCGTTTACATTAACATCGTGTTCTTCTAAAAAATCTAAATTTTCGTTTAATTCATCATCTAAATCATTTTTAGTCATGTCTCTATTCCTATTGTCTGTTATTAGTAGAAGTAGAATTATTAGAATTTTGGGTATTAGGATTCATTTGTACCGGGCTAACTTGTATAGGGTTAAAAGATCCTCTAGTTTGATTTGGAGTAACAGTAGGGGTAGTAGTTGCAGTAGATGTAGCCGGTTGTTGTGTTTGGGAAGCTGCAGCTACAGGTTGTTGTTTAGCTTGTGGCGATGATAGAGATGATTGTTTCATTGGATCTACTGTTACTTCATCGGAAGATGGTATAGTAAAATCTGAAGTAAATAAAATACCCAGACTTACACCAGAATTTATGGTTATAGTTGCTGGACGGTTAGTAAATTGTGATACTCCTTGTCCCCAACCGGTTGCCATACTTCCTAATCCTTGAAAAATTTGTTGTTTAGGATTTAATGGGGCTTGTTGAGTAGTAGTGGTAGCTTGGGCACCATTATTGGTAGTATTAACGGTGGTACCACTTTGAGCAACAGCTGAAGAATACCCTTGCAGAAAGGTGGCAGCAAATACTGTACCCCAACGTAACAAATAATGATGATCAACATCGCTTGCCAGGGCAGTTCTAGCAGTATCTGGATCTATAGCTACTGCCGCAACGGCGTAACTACGAATACGTTCAGGGATATTTATATTAGTAAATGTTAGTACTAATGTTTCTGAGTATTGGCTAGTAGAAGGTTCTACCTTACCAATTAATTTAGAATTATTTAGAGGTGGTTGTACTATTCTAGCTAAAATTGGGCCTGGTTCATCAGAATTTACCGCAGTTTCTAAAACTGCAAACAATATAGAACCGGCTTTTATAATGTTATCGTTATTAGTAGTAGGAGTGGTACCTAATGTAGTAGTTGTTGAATTTCCGGCTTTATTTTGTTTGCTAGAGTCTTCAGAAGAATCTTTAGTAGTAGCTAAATCACCTTGAACAAAAGATTGTGATGGTATTGTATTCCAAGCTTTGGCTGCTAAATCAGACTCAGTATTCATATTTTTTAATATTTCTTCCATTGCTTTTTGTTGAGCTTCGGTATTAAGGGCTAATTGTTTATCTTTAACCATAAGATCTTCAGTTTGTTTTTTGTTATTTTCTTCTGTAACTGCTGCTTCATGTTGTTTTTTTAATAGAGCAGAATATTCTTTATCTATTTCTGGTACTTCTAATTTAGTAGTGTTATGGGTAGATGGTGTAGGGTTATTTTTAGAATTAAAAATATTGGTTAACTGTTCTTTGTTTAACGGTTCTTTGGTAGTATGAGCATTATGCTGCCCTTTTTCGTGCAGTCTTCTTAATAGTTCTGCATAAATTTCATCAGGATTTAAGCCTTTTCTAATAAGATCTGCTATAAGTTTTTCTAGCGCTGCTTTATCAAAACCTTGATTTTGTAAATCTGCTAATAATTTTTTTAATTTTTCTAGATCAGCGCCTTGGTCTTGTAGACGTTTTAATAAACTTTCTAAAGATTGATTTTTTTTAGCCAGAGCATCTAATAGGTCTTTTAAACTTTTAATATCCATACCTTGGGCTTTTAATTGATTAAGCAAATCTTGTAGTTTATTAACATCGTAACCATCTTTTTGTAATTGCTGTACTGTTATGTTCCAATCAGAAATATTATAACCTTTGTCCATTAATTGTTTTAATAAGTCTTCTAAAGAATTCATTTTATATCCTTGATTAGCTAATTGCTCTAGCAATTTTGTTAGATCAGGATTATTTACTTGTTGTTCTAAAATTTGTATATTTTTTGTATTGTATCCGGCTTCTTGTAATTGTCTTATAGCGTCTTCTAGCGCTTTTAATTTATCTTTTAATAGTTGATCTAAAAGCTTCTTAATAAGGTCTGGATCATAGCCTTCTTTTAATAATCTACGAAGCATATCTTCTAAATCAGAGATTTTGTAGCCCTGATCTTTTAATTTTGCTAATAATTTTGCTAGCTCATCAGTATTATAACCTTCTCCCATTAATTTTCTTATTAATGCTTCTAAATCTGCGACATTGTATCCTCGATTTTGTAATTCTTTAAGTAAACGTAATAAATTATTTATTTCGTCACCTTGAGCATTTAACATAGCTAATAAAGAGGCTAATTGTTTGCTTAATCTATCTGTATCAGCAGAGTTACCAGTGCCTTTTTCTTTTAAGATATCGTTTAATTGAGAATTAAAATCTTTGCCTGTATCATCAGATTTATTACCTATTATAGTGGGAATAAAAGTTTTACCTTGGGCGTCAGCTTTTTTGGTGCCAGCCATATTAGCAGCTTGCTGGAGTGCTATATATTTTTCGCTACTTTTAGCTCCAGGAGTTATTTGCATATTGGTTGGTATTCCAGAGGTTGGAGAAACGTTAGCTTTATTTTTGCCTGATTTAGAAGAAAAGCTGTATATGGCTACACTGACTCCAATTAATAGCATAAGCGCTATTATAATTAATAAGGTTCTAGTTCTAGTGTTAGCTACTGTATGTTTAATTTTAATCATTTAAAATCCCGAGATTTCTATTTTAACCGTTTTACCATTTTCTGATGCTAAAATTAATGGGGTTTGCATAAATTCGTATACTTTAGTGCCATCTGCGCTAGAGACTGTAGCATTCCAAGCTGGGGATAGTACCACTAATTTAGTTCTAAAGATAACCTTATCATTGTAGTACCAGGCACGTCCAACATCGCCAGATACTTGTAATTCTTTACTATTTTCAGGAGGGATCCCATCTAAGACTTTTAGTAGAGATGGCGGCATAGCAAAACTTGGATGGCTAGTTTCACCAATTACTGGTAACGCATTTGGTCCGTGTGCCCTTATTTGAAAATCAACTCTATAATCAACATCGCGTTGCCCAGTTACTAAAGAAATCATTATAGGAGTATCTAATTTGGCTAATCGTATAGCTAGATTAGCAGTTACATAAGAAACGGTGCTTTGTATAAATAAAGCGTTAGTTTTTTTATCCCACTGGATATTAAAATCTTGAGGGTTTCCCAGACTATAATCTGCTATTGGCCATGGTTGTCCAGTGGAATCTACAAACACTAAAGAACTAACAAATCCAGAGGACAATCTAACCAGTGGCGGTGGGGTACCAGGGGACAAATCTATAGTTATAGTAGAAGAAATTGGTTGTGGTGGGGTAGTTGGACTAGTACGGATAGCTTTTTGATTTTTATCTAATTCTTGATTAAGTTTTAAGATTTGTTCAGGGCTTAATGGAATTTTAGTATCTAGCAATCTTTGAAAAGCTTCTTCTTTTAGTGATTGATAGTATTTATCAGTATGGTTTATTGGAGCAGCCTTAATATTATTAAGTGTGTTTTGAGTTTGACTAGCTTGACTTTGTTTGGGTTTGTAATCAGGATGGCCAATCGGGGCTGATGGATGGATCCCTGGTTGTAAAATACTATAGTAATCTTCGGGAGATTTTTCGTTAGCAAGTAAATTGCTGCAGTATAATAAACATATTATAGTAATAATTCTTATATAACTTATCATAAAAAAACCTCTAATAAAGCGGTGGCATAGCAGTATCAGTAATATTTTCTATACCTATTCCTTTTTTAGCCTCTGTGGTTGGTACTTTTTTTACTACTAAATTTACGGCCAACCATTGTTTATATACCTGTACACTGGCTCCTTGGTAAGAGATGGCTATTGGTAATTGAATTTCCCATAAATAAGTATTCCCTACTTTTCCTTCTCGTAAAACAATAGGGGAATCCACTACCACTGCAGAAGCTAGTAATTTATTTGAAATAATACCTTTTAATCTGCCGCTCGCGTCTATAGATTTTTGAAATTTTTCGTAGCCAGTTTTAGTAAAAAATTCACTTATTTGCTGAAGTGATTTCTCATAATTTACAAAATCTAAAGTATATGCATTAGTAACTGCTACCATTGCCCAATTAAGTAACGAGCGTGATGATACGTTAATTTCTTGTAGTGGTTGCATTGGAGTGTTTATGCCGCTTTTAGAGGTAGAATAATAACTTTCTGCTGGTCTGCTATATTGCTGAAAAAATATTACTCCCATTAATAAAATAGATATAACACATAAAAAATTTATAGTTTTTATAGATCTATCAACACTTTTAGTTAGATCGATCGCCAAAACATATAAATCATTAACTTTAAGTTTCATTGTTTTTGTCTTTTTAAATTACTTAAGTTACTATCAGTCAGAAAAATCCCCTAAACCACTACTCATTATAGGTTAAACCTGTTTAATTTTAAATACCAAAATAATTGCTCATCTATACTAATCACACATGACTAATCACACATGAATTTTAAGTATTCTAAAAAAATAAGTGACTCGCGCCATCCTGGCGCTCGCCCTTCGGGCGTGTTGCACACGTCAAAAATAGCTATCCTTACATTTTTTCGTGAAACTCGCCTTTTGCAAAGCAAAGAGCAACAGATAGCCAGGGAGGCTCAAACAACACTCCTTATTTTTTAGAGTACCTAAAATTCATGTGTGATTAGTATACCTAGGTGAGTAGTTACGATATATACTAAACCTATGGATATCCAGAATAGCTTAGATCTAGTTAATGTTAGAAATAATTTTTATTTTCAGAATTATCGTAGGATGATTGCAGCCAATATTTTGGTAATATTGCTGTTAGGTTTGGTGATAGGGTTTTTTAAGTACCAAAAAAATGTAACTAGTGGTTCCAGGTATTTTCCAACGACAGCAGATGGTGTCCTAATAGATATGCCTCCATTAAATGTTAATCATTTAAAATTAAGTAAACTATTAACAGATAATAAGGGATTTTTAATTGATCAACCTAAAATTAATGTAAATACCTTGGGTACAGATCGAGATAATGCTTTAATATTATATTGGACTAAAAAAATAGTACTTAAAATGTTTGATTATGATTACATTAATTATCGGCGTACTTTGCAGGATTTACGTAATTATTTTGCACCAGGTACTCATGAATTATTTATGAAAGCATTAAATGATTCTAAAAATCTGGAAAGTATTAAAGCTAGTAAGAGAGTGGTACGGGCTGATATTGTTGGTGATGCTGTGGTAAAAAAATTTGGATTGATTGATAATCGTTATGCTTGGCAAATTTTTATACCAGTAGACATTTTTTATGAAAACATTACCGATGAACCGTTAACTGAAAAACTTATTGCTAAGATATGGGTTATGAGAACTAATACCTTACAATCACCTTTTTTTGGATTATCTGTAATATATGTTAATTTAGCGCCTAGAGTTTGATTATGTCAAAATCATCAGAATCAACGATTGATGTTATTAGTAAAAGAGTTTTTTCTAGGGATTCTTTAGG
>CAIVQA010000107.1 GCA_903907935.1 uncultured Francisellaceae bacterium | reverse complement strand
GTAGATCGTATAGTTAACGATGATGAAGCCTTATTACAAAGTTGGATAACAACTCAAGTTGATCGTTTAACAAGAAAATTTGAGTTGGATAGAGAATGGTTAGACTCATATATTGAAGATTTTGAAAGGGTAGAAGTAGTTCATGGAGTTCATAATCATCATAGACCAGAATATATTGCTAATGTAACAGTACAATGGCCACAGAATAGGGATCCTAATGATCAGAGACCGGTAAGAGATGTTATTGCTGTATGCAATGTTCGAAATCGTTACTTCTTAGGAAATCTTAATAGATTAAAAGAACTACTTGAATTTAATGTGAGATTAAGAGATAGAAAAGAAGATAGAAAAGCAAATTATAGGAATATGATGTTTTTATTACGTAATCTTCTGCAGCATGAATATACTGAAGAACGTATGGAAGTTACTAAACAACAAATGGAAGAAGCTCGTAAATTGTTTAAAACAAAAATGGAAATTGGGGAACAATTAAGAGCATCTATAAAAGAAGCTAAAGCATTAGGAGTACCTAGTAGTAAACATGGAGAAGAGATAGCAATTGAAGGTTTAGATCGACAAGAAGTACGTGAAACAGTTAGAGATCGTATTGCAAATGCGCGTACAGTAGCAGAACTAACTGAACGTGATGGTGCATTAGATACTTTGCACGCCTTTAATGCTATAAGAAATGTGTACTATAAAACAGTGCCAACTGTTTCTAATACAGCTGAAGCTAGTCATTTAAATGATGCAGAAAGTCTTTATGTAGTTAATCATGCACAAGACGCTCCATCAATTCTTAATGTAACTACAGTTAATCCAGTTGCTCTTGCAGCTAGATTAGATGTAATGAGAAATAGATAAAAACTTAATTAAGTTTTTTTTCTAGCAATAAGAAGAAAAAACCCACAATAACAATTGTGGGTTTTTTTTTGATAATAATTTTATCTATATAAATAACTTTGATATTTTACCTTTAGTGTAGCTACTTAAATAACTTTTTATTGATTTTGTTTTAAATATGTGTTTTACTGTCTCAACAATTAGACCTATAACTAAATAGATAGAAATTACACGATAATTATAACAAAAAAGGGGTAGTAAATATGGCATTAAACGATATAAACCAAAAAACTGGCGAAACTTACTTAACAGAATTAGCTAAAGACCTAATAAAAGGTAGTTTAAACCGTCGAGAAATAGAAAAATATATGGAACAATGTTCTGTTGATACAGATAATGAACCTGATTTGGACATATTTTTCTCATTAGAAGAAATACATAGTTCTCCTGATAAACAAATAAAATTATCAACAATGGCGTTCATAATTCAAGAGCATCTTGTTAACTTTCCAAATGGAAATGCTGAGCATAATAATAGAACATTAGAAGTGATAACAGCAATTGAAAATAATATTAAAGAAAATGGCGATATAGTAATTACGCTAGCGAGAGAGTTAAGCGAGTACCTGAGCCCAGATGTAGATGCAGTTGAGGATCCAGCAGATGAAGATGATTTGCTAATTAGTGAATCAAGTTTCAATTTGGAATCAGATTTAGAATTAGATTTAAGGTCAGAACTAGCACCAGAACCAGCAAGAGAAGCTCCACAACCATATCAAAAGCGCTCAGTTTTGCTTGGAAGTGATTTGGTTTCTCAATTAGAAAAGCATGTTCCAGCATCAATAGGTACATCTAAAATTTCCGATTCCCCTAATAGTACCACTCCAGGTAATGATGAAAAAAGTGATTTAACACCTAGAAGGATGGGTGATGGAGTACCATCTTCTTCTTCAACAGAAGTGTTAGACACAGCTATAAAACTACAAATACATGAACCAGATCCAGTAGAACCACCACTATATCTTCTTTCAGAAATACCTTCACCAGTTCGAGTTTTAGATATAGATCAAGAAAATACTACAGCTCCAGTTGTTGAACTAAGAGGACAACCACATCGTTTTTTCCACACTGGTCGTCCACTTCCAGTTCAAAATCATAGAGAAACAGTAGTAGTAGAAACGTTAGAGAGAATACATTTTGTTAAGATCGAAGATTTAGAAACACCAGAAGTTTTAGTAAAAAGAGCAGAAACAGTTGAAGCAAAAAATGCTGAGCTATTAAATGCGATTGTTGAATATCGTAATTTTAACGCTATTGTTGGCGTAGCAGTTCTTTCTAATCCTGTTTGGGTATTGAATAATGGACTTGAAGCTCGAAATATACATGCAATGGTAGATCGTATAGTTAACGATGATGAAGCCTTATTACAAAGTTGGATAACAACTCAAGTTGATCGTTTAACAAGAAAATTTGAGTTGGATAGAGAATGGTTAGACTCATATATTGAAGATTTTGAAAGGGTAGAAGTAGTT
>CAIVQA010000106.1 GCA_903907935.1 uncultured Francisellaceae bacterium | reverse complement strand
GCCCTTCGGGCGTGTTACACACGTCAAAAATGTCTATCCTGACATTTTTTCGTGAAACTCGCCTTTCGCAAAGTAAGAAACAACTCGAGTTCAAGGAGGCTCAAACAACACTCCTTGTTTTTTAGAACACCGAAAACTCATTAGCTGAGAGTATATAAGTTGGTAAAATAATTATATCTGGTTACATTAGTAATTAATTTTATTCTATAATAAAATTAATTATGAATAAAATTAAAAATGCAAGGATTAGTATATGCCAGTTAAGAATGTAAAGGAAATAAAAGAAGTTGCTAGATTAATAAAAGAAAAATACGATAAAATCCCAAATGAAAATAAAACCAAAAAGGATGCGGAAATTGTCCAAGCAGCATTAAATACTTGTTTCCGTAATGCAATAGGGTTGGATGCAACCATAGTAGATGATCATATGTTAAATGATGATAATTTAAGTAAAGTAGAAGGACAGATTTTAAGCGAAACAAGTAGTGTTAAAGAAGAGGTTACCTTACATGAAGGGGTAGAAGTTTCTCCTGTTGTTGAAGCCTTAGATGAGGAAAAACCAATTGATAGCGAAAATAATAGTGATTCAAGCGATGCTATTGTAAATATACCAGAAAGACAAGTTTCAAATGAAAATGATCAAGCATCAACTGATGCTGCAGCTTCAACTGAAGAATGTCGACTTTCAGGTGAAGAAGATTGTGCGTTAACCACGGATTCTTTGTTGAAGGAGAATGAGGAAATTGCACAATTTTGTAGTGCGTTAACAATTGAAGATTCTGAAGAAGAATCATTAGAGTTACAAGCAGATGTTAGTAGTGATAGCGAAAGTTTAAAAAAATATGTTACTGAGTTGCTTTTAAATCCTCATACTCCTTTAAGTAAAGCGAGAATTGATGCTATAAAAGCATCACGTCATGCGTTAGATTTAGATTCACCAACAAAATTGAGTGATTATTCATTAATAGAAACTATAGCAGAATGGTTGACGGAAGTTACTAAATCAAAATTTGAGTTAAGCGAAAAAAACTTGGCTAATGCTTTTCTTTATGAAAAGGAAGTAAAAAAAATATGCGATATGCTTACTGATAGTAAAATAAGTTTTAACAGTATGACTTTTAAAGAAAAAGAAATGGTAGACGAAGAAGAAAGCGGGCGTATTAAAAATATTTATCAAGAAGCTCGTGAAGCGGTGAATGGTTTTGTATTTGAATTTTTGCCTGGGTACGATGATTCAAAACAATTTAAAGAAAAAGGCCCGGAGCAAGCAAGTAATAGTTCTAATTTATATTGCGCGCCAAGCTCATCAGGTTCATCAAGAAAAACGTTGAAGTTTGAATGAACTGTAAAATATTAAAGTTATTTCGTGCAAGTTTCTTATATATTTTTTGTTGAATTTATTTTAAAAATATGTTTTATAGTAACTGATACGTTTGGTTTGAAATAAATATTTCAAATTAAATTAGTAGTTTATTTTTAAAATTTAATTTTATATGGAGGTATATATGGGATTACGTAATGAACACGAAGGGAATAGCAATTTAAGGAATTTGGCTAATCATGACAAATTTACTAATGCAGGTGGTTTGGAGGCTTATATAAGGCATTGTGAAGGAGAAGAAGATGCTCCAATACGAGCAGCATTAGTAGCTCTACAAAATGCTGAAGGAGAATATCCTAAAAATATGACTCCAGAAATACTACAATTAATTGTTAATCATGTTGCGCAGCATAGTAATGGCGCACATCATGATGCAAGAGTTAAGGAAGCAGTAGCTTTAACAAGCGGAAAGATAGGTGTTCCGGTACCAGAACCAACTGTTCCAGTTGCAAATGCTAACGTACAACCAGCTGCTCCAGTAGTAGAAGCTAATGTACAACCAGCTGCTCCAGTAGTAGAAGCTAATGTACAACCAGCAGTTCCAGTAGTAGAAGCTAATGTACAACAACCAGCTGCTCCAGTAGTAGATGCTAATGTACAACCAGCTGCTCCAGTAGTAGAAGCTAATGCACCAGCAGCTGCTCCAGTAGTAGATGCTAACGCACAACCAGCTGATCCAGTAGTAGATGCTAACGTACAACCAGCTGCTCCAGTAGTAGATGCTAATGCACCAGCAGCTGATCCAGTTGCAGATGCTAATGCGCAACAACGAGCTCCAGTGGTAGATGTTCCATCTCCAAGTGTTTTGTATGGTTTTAATGCTAAAGATGAAGACGAATGTCTTGATGTAGTTTATAACTCGCAAAATTCTAATGCAATACTTGCTGCAACTAGTGCTAGTCCAGCTGCTTGTGCGGTTAGGTTAGATAAAATGAGAAATAGATAGATCTTATAAACTTCATAAAAAAAACCACAATATTATTGTGGTTTTTTTTTATAGGTGTTGTTTTTATAAAATATAATAAGAAACGCCAACTCCTAGATTAAAGGTATCTTTTGGTTTTACTTGTAAAACGCTGTTATTAGAAGTACCGTTTTCTTGAGAACGCATTTTTATTTTAGAAGTGTTTTTCCATCCGGCTAATAATCTTAAACCAAAATGGCTGTTAAATTTATGTTCAATAGTAGCTTTTATAATTGCAATTGGCTTTGTTCTAGCAAAAGTTTTAGTTATATTGGTACCAGGGGTGGTACTGCTATAAAACTGATTTTGCTTAGCTTCTATATGAGATACTGATACTCCAAGCATAATTGAGGCAAAATTGTTGTCATCAAATATGTTGGTTTTAGCTATGGCAGCTAAATAGGGATGGTGTTGCTTTAAGGTGCTACTATATGATTCGTTTCCATCAGCGTTTGTTAATCTATATCCGCTAACTGTTGATCCGGGGCCAAATGTTGTTGTCCGCTTCATTTTTTTTTCGGTTTCATATCCAATTTCTGCTCCCCAATTATCATTAAACATATGTCCAACAAATATGTTTACCCCTGGAGTTACTTTTTTGGAAAAAACATTATTTCCGTAGTCGTTTTTAAATTTTAAACTAGAAGCAATAGCATCTACTCCAACGTAAGTAGAGGTTCCAGATGCTTGAGCGATTTGAGAATATGAAGTTGCGGATAGTGCGATAACAAAAGCAAATGCGCTAGCATTTAATCTTTTTTCTAAAATAGGTAATTTTTTCATTTTAACCAAACTCCTTGTTTTCCGGTTATTGTTAAGTAATAAAAAATTATTCTAGAATAATTTTTTTTAAAAGTGAAGCATGAAATTTTTTGATTGGTAAATGCCTTAGTTTCTGCAGGGAAATAATAATTATTAAGTTGTGATACGTATACGGTTTGATGTGTAAATTATTGGTAACAAATATGAATAATTGATATTTTTGTTGATATCTCGCCATAGTGTAGCTACCCAAATAACTTTTTGTTGATTTTATTATAAAAATATGTTTTAGTTTGTAATAACCAAGACCTAATCTTAAACAGATGGTAATTACAACAATTATTATAATAAAAAAAGGGGTAGTAAATATGGCATTAAATAATATAAACCGCGCCACTGGCAAAACATACTTAACAGAATTAGCTGAAACCATAGCACTTAATGGAGGGCTAACGCGTAATGAATTAGATATGTATATAGGGAATTGTGCCGGCGAAGAGGATAAATTAATAAGAGATAAATTAGTTAGAATTATTGATAACACAGCAGAAGTGCAGTTAATATCGATGGCAGCTTTAATTGAATCACATGTTAAGAGGCACCCAACTAATACTCTAGCAATTGATAGGCAAGTACTGGATTTAGTGGACTATATTAGAGAAAGACACAAAAGAGAATTAGCAACATCAGAAAGACGTGCACCAGTTATCCGTCTATTAGTAGAACTTCCAGATCCAATTGCATCAGCCTTAGATGTTGATGGTATAGAACATCCTAGAGAAGAACTACCAGTACCTTCACCACAGCGTCGTTTTTTCCATTCTAGAGATGATCGCCGAGTTCCAAAAGCATCAGAACTTTTAGAGCATTTAGACGATCCAGTTGTTCTTCCCATCCAAGAAGAAAACGATGACGAAGAATTAAACACACCAGAAGTATTAGTTGCAAGAGCAGAAACCGTTGAAGCAGAAAATGCTGGGCTATTAAATGCGATTGTTGAATATCGTAATTTTAATGCTACTGTTGGCGTAGCAGTTCTTTCTAATCCTGTTTGGGTATTGCTTAATGGGCTTGAAGATAGGAATCTATTTGCAATAGTAGATCGTATAGTTAACGATGATGAAGCCTTATTACAAAGTTGGATAACAACTCAAGTTGATCGTTTAACAAGAAAATTTGAGTTGGATAGAGAATGGTTAGACTCATATATTGAAGATTTTGAAAGGGTAGAAGTAGTT
>CAIVQA010000105.1 GCA_903907935.1 uncultured Francisellaceae bacterium | reverse complement strand
CGGCGGTGGTGGTGGCGGAGGAGGCACACCAGGTTTACCAGTAGGTGGCGGCGGTGGTGGTGGCGGAGGAGGCACACCAGGTTTACCAGTAGGTGGCGGCGGTGGTGGTGGCGGAGGAGGCACACCAGGTTTACCAGTAGGTGGCGGCGGCGGTGGTGGTAGCGGAGGAGGCACACCAGGTTTACCAGTAGGTGGCGGCGGCCCAGAATCAGCCCCAGAAACCAATGGCGGTAACGGTGTTGGTGTAGTTTCCTCCCAAACAACTTCTTCATCAGACTCTAAATAAGCATTTACAATATTTGCAAAATTTACTAACTGCTGTGCTTTTTTTATTAAATTTTCTTCGTTACCATCATCAGGAATACCTTTAATCCGTTCCAATTCTTCAGCAAAAGTAACGTCTTTTTCATAACCTTTAAAAAGATCTGTAATTTTACTAAGTTTTGCTGGATCACTAGAAAATAATTTTTTAATTTGATCTATCTTTTCAGAAAAAGTACCATTTTCTTTAACTTCTTCAAAAATATTCTTAATTTTGTCAAAAAGTTCAACATCAGCAGCAATAAGAGGTTTAATTAAATCAAATTTACCTTGATCACTAGATAATATACTTTGAATTATTTTAAGTTTTTCAGCACCATCAATACTTGGATTATTAAGAATATTTTTAATAGAAGTAAATTTTGTATCACTCCTAGTAATTCCACTAAGAATATCCTCAATTTTCTTAAGTTTTTCTGATCCCCACAGAAGCCCTTTAATTTGTTCAAGCTTTTCAGCAAGGATCTTCTTTCTAGGAAATATTGCTTTTTTTAGTTCTATTGATGGCATGGTTTCGATCACGTTCCTAAAAAAACAATCAACCTTCTTTTTGTAGCAACTCTAATGCTTTATACCAATACTGACCAAAATATTCATGGAAAAACCATCCACTTTTTACAATTTCATCGGCATTTGGGGTTAAATTTTCTAACATTGGTTTATTAAGGTTAGTATTAGATAAAACTGGGGCAGGTACAACATTAATACCTTGCTTACTAAAAACTTCCTTGGCTCTTGGCATATGCCAAGCATTTGTCACTAAAAAAATATCTTTGATAGAATTTTGATCCAAAATCTTTTTGGTAAATTTTGCACTTTCCATAGTAGTATTACTATCACTTTCTAACCAAATCGCCCCGCTAATATTAAAATCTGCCTCTAAAGATTTAGCCATACCAGCTGCTTCGCTATCATCATTAGTACCATTTTTTCCGCCACCACTAACTAAAATTGGTAAATTAGTAGCTTTAGCTAATTTAGCTGCATATTGATTACGCAAAAGCCCATTGGCACTAGGCCATTTACTAAAAGTTAATACCACGACAGCCTTTGGGGATTTTTCTTTAATTACATCATCAAAAGATGATTGATAGTTTTTTTCTAACAACACCAATAATTGGTTAGTAACTAATGGAACGCTAAATGAATATAACAATAATGTATTAACAAATAATAAAAATGCAGCCTTAACTTTTTTGGCTCTTAACCAAAAATACAGAACCAAGACAAATAGTAATATATTCAATCCTGGTGGTTCTAAAAATGCTTCAATAAATTTTAACCAAGCTGCCATTTTTAACTCCGTTTAATATAAACTGATCTACCTAAAACTCCTACAAAGACTATAGCACATTAACAGTAAAAATTTATTTGTTAGGGTTTTTTTGTAGTAAATAGTTAACTACTTGCAATAAAGTTTGTGGATCTGGAACCATAGAAAAATTAACCATATAACTATTATTTTTGCCATTAACAATGATATTTGGGGTAATACCAATTTTATAATAATTAGCTATCTCAGTTGCTTTTTTAACTTTACGATCAATATCAAAAGAGTTATATTTTTTTAAAACCTGATCTTTAGGAATATTAAGCTTTTCATAAAAATTAATCATCTCCGATTCTAACCATAATCTTTTATTATTGTTATAAATCTCGGTAAAAATTTGTTCACCATCGTTATTTGGGAAAAATTCTTGATGTGTATAATAAAATTTAGCTAAACTCTCCCATGGTTTATTAAAAGATACTGGATAACGATGGATAACTACCTTACTACCTTTAGAACGTTCCCACTTATTAAATTCTTTATTAACCTGTCTACATCCTAAACAACCATAGCTAAAAAACATTATAACTTGTGGTTTAATCACAACAGAAGAGGTATTATTTATAAATAATTTATCTAACTCTGGAGAGTTGTGTAAATTTTGTGGTAAGATTTTAAAATGCTCTCCCGCAATAAAGTGCTGTTCTTTAGCTATAGTAGAAGCAAAAGAGTTATTATAAATAAACAAAAAATTTAATAAAAAAACAAATAAAATTCTAAACCAAACAAAATTCATCGCCATTAATTACCTATATTTTCCATTATGGTATACTGTGCTAATAGCACATGAGTTTTCGGTGCTCTAAAAAAACAAGGAGTGTTGTTTGAGCCTCCTTGGGCTCTAGTTGCTCTTTGCTTTGTGAAAGGCGAGTTTCACGACTTGTTTTTTAGAGCACCGAAAACTCATGTGCGATTAGTATAAATGTACTTTAGTTTTAGTTATAAGATACACCCAACATGTACGTCAACTTACATCAAGAATACTTTAAAAATACCTGTTTCCTAGATAGCGTTTTTGATTTAAAAACTTTACCTAAAGATCAAGGCAAAGAAATAGCATTTGCCGGTTCTTCTAATTGTGGAAAATCTAGCGTTATTAATACCGTAACCAAAAAACATAAATTAGCTATTACCAGTAAAACTCCCGGAAGAACAAAGTCTATAAATTATTTTAAGATCTCAGAAAAAAAGTATCTAGTCGATTTACCTGGCTATGGATATGCCAAAGTTCCCGAGCAAGTACAAAAATCTTGGGGAAAATTATTAGAAAAATACCTAGCTAATAGAACTAGCTTAGTTGGAATTATGCTAATTATGGATATTCGTCACCCATTAAAAGATTTTGATAAACAAATGTTGTTTTTCTGTTCTAGCCATACATTGCCGGTACATATAATATTAAATAAATCTGACAAATTAACAAAACATCAAATTAACAATACTTTGCAGACTATAAAGCTAGAATTAGAACATTTACCACAGATCTCTATACAAACATTTTCCGCGCTAAAACAATACGGTGTTAAGGAACTACAAGATCAAATTATTGATTGGTTAGAAAATTGGTAACTGCTCAACGCTTTATCCATCATTTTAGCAAATGCACCATTACCAAGAACATTTACACAAGTTATAACTGGATCAAACAATATATAAAGAGCAGTGATAAGAGATAACATTTCTGCATTAAATCCTAAATGAGCCTCCAATATAGGTAGCATTACTATAACGCCTCCACCTGGCACTGCAGCTACCGAAAACTTAGCCAACACAAAGTAAACAGCAAATATAATATACTGAACCAAAGAAGGCTCTACCATAGAATAATTTTTAAGTACTGCATAAGCTAAAATAGGAATTGCAAAACAATCTCCTATTAAATGAATATTGACGGTTGCTGGAACTACAGAGCGCGCTAAATCTTTTAATTTAGTATTATTTTCCACCCCTATAATAGTAAGTGGCATACTAGCTGCGCTAGACATGGTACTAAAACCACTAATAGCTGCTGGCAACATGTTTTTAATACTATTAAATAATCCTCTTAATTTACAATTACTCAATAAAAAATACATAAAAAATATATAAGTAAATTGTACTAATGCTATGATTACAAAAATTAAAGAATAATCTTTAATGATCGTAGTAACTACTCCATCGTATTGAAGCTTTGCTACAAAACCAGCAATAAATAACGGAATTAAATAAGTAAGCCATTTTAAAATTATAGAAATTATAACTTCTAATTTAATAGAAATATGCTCAACAAAATTATTAATCAAAACATAAGATTTACTAAAATTAGCAATAATCCCTAAAATAATCCCAGCGAACATCGCTTTATCGTTAGTAATAAATTTTGGTAATTCAAACACCCATGCTGGGTCTAAAGTAATATTATTATCCGGTAATAAAATAGATAAATTAAAACTATAAATCCAACTTCCAACTACATTACTTAAACACACCACTAAAAAATTAGAACAACAAACACTGATTAAAATCACACCAATAATTTTAGTAGCATTATGCGCTAATTTAATGGCTGTTCTAAATAATAAACCAAAAATAATTAATGGTAACAAAAATATTATTATTGATTTGATAGATAAACTTATAGCATATAACACCTGATAAACCTGTAATGGTATAAATCTACCAAAACACGCGATACCAACAATTATGGCTAATAAAATTCCTATTGTTGAACGAATTTTATAAAACATGACTTACAAAGCATACCCTATATTGGTTTCTTTTTGTTTTTCTATAATTGGCTTTTTAAGATCTGTTACTATATGTTTAAACAATCTACATATAGCATACATATTAATTAATACCATAAAATCCAAACATAGATCGGCTAAATTCCACAAAACCCGCACTTCGAAAAATACTCCTAACGGAATAACAGCTACAAATAAATATCTAAATAAAGAAATATATCTATGATTTTTTAGATCTTTACATAAATATTGTACCGCGCCTTCTGCACAATACCCCCAAGTTAAAATAGTAGTAAATGCAAATAAACATAAAGTAACATTTACTATAAATGCCGCCCAATTCCCATTATATAAACCTACTTTAAATGCAGCCAAACACATACTGGTACTTTCTAATGGCATTTGCCAAGCATTAGTAACTAACAATACCATTCCAGTTAACATGCAAACTAATAACACTATTATTGGGGCTAACATACTTATTAAGCCTTGTTGTGTAGCTATACAATCTAAGTCTCTTGATTCTTCTTGGGATACCTGAGCATGTAAAATTGGTGCGATACCAATGCCAGTATCTGTTGCCATAATACCTCTATCGAAACCAACTCGAATTGCTTCCGATAACGTAAAACCTAAACCTGCCCCACTAAGAGCTTTTATATCAAAAGCATTAACCCAAACTAAATTTAAGCTTGGTAATAATAAATGTTTATGGGTCCACAAAATACTTAAACAAGCAAACATATAAAATAATGCCATAAAAGGAACTATTTTAGTTACAATACTAGAAAATCGCTTTATACCACCTATCATTACTAATGCTACAAAAACAGCCATAGTTAACGCGACTAATAATGGTGAAATTTCTGCTTGATGCAAAGGCAAGGTAATCGAATGAACTTGAATAAAATTACCAGTAGTAATCGCAGAACAAATTACTAAGATACAAAACATTTTACTAAGATACTTAGAATTTAAGCCCTTAGCCAAATAATACATTGGCCCACCAACCCATTTATTATGAACATCTTTTTCCCGATATTTAATTCCTAAAAAACAACAACAAAATTTAATGATCATGCCAAACATAACCATAATAGCCATCCATAATAAAGACCCTGGACCACCGGTAGTTAAAGCAACTGCAATACCAGCGATATTCCCTGTTCCTAAATTACCCCCTAAAACCGCCGCTAATGCACCAAATGATGAAAAACTTTGTTCCCTATTGTTACTAGTTTTTATAGTGTATTTAATGGCAGTAAAAATTTTTCTAAATTGAATAAATTTTAAAGTAACAGAAAAATATAGCCCTGATAAAAAAAGTATCGGAACTATAAAATAAATAGATAAATTATGCTTTATAACTTCTAATATTGCTAACATTGGCAAATGTTAGCATAGATTATTATAAAAACAACTAAATTCGTGTTTTTTAGTGTAGGTGCTAATAATTATTCTGACTGTAAACGCTCATATTTTTGTAGCACTAAAGCAATATAAGCTACCATATCATTGATGGTCAGGTTGTTTTCTGCAAACTCTGAGCCATTTTTAGCAATTTTATATAATTCTTCATCAGTATAATCTTTTATTTTATTAATAATTGCAATCGGATCGCTTTCTACTGGTATAAAATGAACATTTGGTACTAAAGCAGCATAATACCATTGTGTTAGTTCAGAATTTTGTTTAAGCATTACAGAATTAGACTGTAATTGCCAAATTGGCCTAGTCCATGCTGCAGTATGCCCATCTATATTTAATAAAAATTTTGATTTTAATTGAAACTCCGGATGCATAAAATTATTTTTTTCTTTAACAAATTTAGCATCTATTATGGAGTCTGGATGCTTTTCGCTATATTCTACAATAGATTTTCTAAATCCGGAAACATCAGCATGACTACCACGCCAGCATACTTTATTTTCTTTAGATTTCCATGGATAAAAATAATTAGCCATTCTGATCCGCGGCATAAACCTTGGAATATCCTCTAAGCTCATAAAATCAGGGATTAATACTAAACTTTGATCTATGTTACGCTTTAAATCTTTAGAAGTTGTTAAAATTGGCGCTATTTCTGATGCTGAGTATGGTATAGGATCATTAAAATAATCAGAAAATCTAACCAAAAAACTAACATTTTTTACATACCCACGCTGTGCAAGATAAGAAAATATATTGGAATAAATGTATACACCTCTTTGAGCTGCTTGATCTAGAGAATAATTGCTTTTTTTGGTTACTGATAATGTACCATCTTTAATGGTAAACAGTACTAATAACGTATTAGGTGGTAAAGATTCAAAAGTGTGAGTTACGTTATTAATAGAAGCATTAGAAAAATTAAAAAAATCTTTCTCTATTTGTGAGGTAACCCAAGATGCTGGGTTGGCAATTTTATGGTTTAATACAGCTGGTTCAATATAATTAGCCGGGACATTTAATTCGTAAAATCGCCTATTAATTTTTCTAAGTAACCTTTCTTTTTGTATTAAATAAAATCGACCAATAGCAGTTTTAATATAAGCATTACTATTAATGTTATAAAGCATGCAACATATTACAATGGCTAAAGAATAGACAATTAAATTAATTTTTTTAGCAACCATAAAATAATCTCCACAATCAGTATATACTAATCCAATAATCAACAAAAGCGTTTAAATCTTC
The DNA here is from genome assembly GCA_903907935.1 of uncultured Francisellaceae bacterium. Lineage (GTDB taxonomy): Bacteria > Pseudomonadota > Gammaproteobacteria > UBA6186 > Azoamicaceae > UBA6186. The sequence goes on along the minus strand of CAIVQA010000105.1, from coordinate 71,718 downwards.
AAAAACCAATAGGTTTTTTATCCCCAAGTTAATAACGTTCTCTAGTGCTTCTTTCCCTTTACCAGTTTTAACTAATACTGGCACACACCCACATGCAATTGCTGCTAAAATATCTATATCAGAATCTCCGACAAATGGTACGGATTGTTCTAAAAAATTTACATTATATGCTTTAGCTATAGCTAATAACATTCCTGGTTTTGGTTTGCGACACGAACAATTTTCGCTCTCTTGATGAGGACAAACAAAAATTTGATCAATGGAACCACCTTGTAATTTTAAGTCTTGTTGCATTTTATTATGTATACTATCTAATGTATCTAAAGTAATAATACCCTTAGAAACTATAGATTGATTAGTAGCAATACACACAATAAATCCTGCTTTTTTTAGCTTGCCTATTGCTTCTAAGCTGCCAGGTAATGCTTGCCACTTTTCAATAGAAGTAACTCGAAGATTTATATTATTTTTACTCTCTACTCCATCCCAATTAATAACACCATCACGATCTAATATTATAAGTTTTTTCATATTAAACAGGAAAGATCTGCTGCCAGACCAAGTAATTCACGTAATTTGAATAATAATATTAAACGATTTTTTTTGATTTTTTGATCTTCTACCATTACCATAATTTTATCAAAAAACTGGTCAACAAATGGTTTTAATGTAACTAAATTTTGCAATACTAAATTATAATTTTGTTGTTTTAAATATGGTTCAACAATTTTTTGCTGTTTCATTAATTGTTCAAACAACTGCAATTCTTCTGGCATTTCTAAAAGTTTTACATCAACTTCACTCTTTTCTAAAGAAATTTGATCTGCTTTTTCTAGTAAATTATTAACTCTTTTATTAGCACTAGTTAAACTTTGCGATTCACTTAAAGCACTAAATTGAACAACGGCTTTAACTCGCAAATCAAAATCATGTAAATCAGAATTAGATCGTTCTAATACTGATTTAAACACTTTGTTAGAAATTCCTTGATTAAGATACCAATTTTTTAAACGTTCCATGCAAAAATGAAATAGATTTTTTGATAGTTCTTCTGGTATTTTTAATGATTTATTAAATTCTTCGTAACATTTAACTGCCACATTAAATAGATCTAATAATTTTAAAGGCAACTGTTTTTCTATTAAAATTCTGATTATAGCCAATGCATGTCGTCTAAGTGCAAATGGATCTTTTTCTCCTGTTGGAGCTTTACCTATAGCAAATAACCCAAATAATAAATCTAACCGATAAGCAATCGCCAAACAAATGCCTTCGATTGTATTTGGCAATATATCCTCAGCAAACTTTGGTAAATAATGTTCTTTAATTGCTATGGCAACCGAACTGTTTTCTCCTTGCTGTATGGCATAATAATGCCCCATTATTCCTTGTAATTCTGGAAATTCTAATACCATTTGCGATACCAGATCAGCTTTACATAATAAAGCCGCTCGCTTAATAGTTTTTTGTTGTTCTAAGGTAGTATTTAATAATTTGCCAATATTTACAGAAAGATTTTGGATCCTAATACATTGTTCGTACACATTACCTAATTTTTCTTGTAATATAACAATTTTTAATTTTTCTAATCCATCAGCTAATGGTTCTTTTAAATCTTCTGAATATAAAAAAGCCGCGTCTTTTAATCTAGCATGCATAACTCGCTGATTACCATTAATAATATTGTTAACATTAGAATCTATAACCATATTGCTGATTAAAATAAATCCCGATATTAATGTTCCATCTTGATCTGTTAATGGAAAGCTTTTCTGGTGATGCCCCATAGCAGATATTAAGCATTCTTTTGGTAAATTTAAAAATTCTTTAGAAAATTCAGCAAATAATGCAAATGGGTATTCTACCATCCCTGTTACTTCTTCTAATAAATTTGGATCTAAAATACATTTAGCTTTTAATTCTTGTTCTTTAGCATTTATTTCAAAAATTATTAACTGTTTTCTTTTATTAAAATCAACAATAACTTTACCAATTGCTTCTAATTTATGTTCATATTCTAATGGATTATTTAAGAAAATAGCATCTGGGGCTAAAAATCTATGCCCGTAAGTTATATTACCAGAATTAACATCAAACAAAGTAACTGGTATTACAGTCGAACCAAACAATACTACCAACCAATGGACTGGTCGCGCAAAAATATGCTCTCCATTACCCCACCGCATTTTTTTACCTGGTAAATCACTAACAGCTTTACGTAATATTTCTGGGATTAAATTAGGATCAATAATTAACTTTTCTACTAAAACTGCAATCCGTCTAGGAGTAGCAAATGGTCTAATATCGCCAAAAGATAGATTTTTAACTTCTAATTGAGCCCTAATTTTTTCCATAAAAGCTAAAGAAATTTTATTAAGAGACATTGGTGGTAATTCTTCTGTACCAATTTCTATAATTAAATCTTTTTGCATAAAGGAAACCCTAATTCTTCTCTAATCGAATAATATTTTTCGGCAACTTGTCGCGCTAAATTTCTAACTCGTAAAATATATTGTTGTCGCTCAGTAACACCAATTGCTCCCCTAGAATCTAATAAATTAAAGGTATGCGATGCCTTTAAAACAAACTCATAACTAGGATCTACTAAATTATGGCTTAAACAAAATTGTGCTTGTTTCTCAAAATCAAGAAAATGCCTAATTAACATTTCAACATCCGCATATTCAAAATTATAAAAAGACATAGCGCGTTCCCCAGAGTAGACTTCCCCATAAGTAACCGCAGTTTTATTAGCATCATAAGTCCAAATTAAATCTTTAATACTAGAACTATTTTGTAGATACATGGCAATACGTTCAATACCATAAGCAAGTTCAACTGTGGTTGGACGACATTCTAAACCTCCAATTTGTTGAAAATAAGTAAATTGAGTGATCTCCATACCATCCAACCAAACCTCCCAACCTAAACCTCGGGCTCCTAATGTTGGACCCTCCCAATTATCTTCTACAAAACGAATATCATGCTGTAATGGATCTATACCTAATTTTTTTAGAGAATCTAAGTATAACTCTTGGATATTAAGTATTGATGGCTTTATTATTACTTGGTATTGAAAAAAATGTTGATTCCTATTTGGGTGTTCACCATAACGACCATCTGTTGGACGACGTGATGCTTGTACATGCGCACAACTCCATGGCTCTGGGCCAATCGCTCGCAAAAAAGTTGCTGGGTGAAAAGTCCCTGCACCAACTTCTAAATCCATAGGCTGCAAAATAATACAACCTTGATCTCCCCAAAATTGTTGCAAAATGTTAATTATTTGTTGAAAAGTGATATTACTTTTTTTGTTAAAATTAGACATGCGTTAAATTTTGCTTTAATAAATTCAAGATGTCAAACTATACTAAGTAATATGCACTCCATAAGCTCCGGCATTTGCAAAACGAGGACCGTACTGTCTGAGCATGCCGAAGGCATGCGAGTTACGGACCGCAGTTTGTAAATGCCGGAGCTTATGGAGTGCACGTTCCTAAGAGCACATTCCTAAATAAATAACCCTAACGGACCTCTATAACTAAACGGTACCGGTAATTGACTTTCTGCCGTAAGAATACTTTTATCTATTTCCGATCTATTTCTTACATCATTGTACCAACAAGTTAACGTTGCTTCACTTGCTATATCCTTGAATTGCATAACTTGTCTTTGTAATCCTAAAATAGTTTTAAGTTGTTCAACACAACTACAATTCCTTTTAACACTACTTCTATCTTCTTTCAGGCCTTGTAGAACCTTAAATTCTCTTAAAGCAATTTTAATATTTTGGTTAATTTCTCCCAAATAATCCATATCTCTTCTAATTATCGATTTTTTAAAAATATTACCTTGTAACGATGTTAGTTTATAAATTTCCATATTAATATCATTAATAAAAACTTGTAGTTTCTTCTTAATATTATCGTCTACTCCAAACGCCATAATCATTTTTATTTTTCCAAGCCTATCATAATAGAATTGATTCATTGCTATTAATATACTATCATCTACTTTTAACATCGATGGAAATTTTTCTATTTTTTCCATCTGCCTTATAAAATATTCTTTACTATATTTTTTATTAAATGATAAAGTTCTCCATTTGCTCATGGCTTTGGCTTTTATTGCAACATGCAGCATCTTAATTCTAACAAATAGTAAAATTTTAAAAATTAATACTTCATTTCCAGATAATAGTGGCAATCTATTTAAATTTTGCATCAAACTACATTGATCATCAAAATTATTTTTTATAAAAATTACTGTTGCTCTATTAATCAACATATCATAATTTTCGTTAGCAAAAAGTTTAGCAGCATCTTTAAGATGTTTTCTAATCATACTAATAATATGATTTATATTTTGATCTGTAAAAATTTGTTGTTCCGCAACTGTTACTAAACTACCTATATCTGTAATATCTACATCATCATTTGATTTTTCTTTGATTGTATTTTTTAAAAACGTTAGATAATTATTAAATAATTGTTCTTGAGTTAATTTTTTTTGTCTTAACAAGTATACTTTACTACGATAAAGCATTCTCGCCTTTTCCCCACTCTGATTAAATAATTCGCTATATTTGCTAGCTTTTTTTTCTTCATGATTCAAAGGAGTACCAAAATCAAACATCACAAACAATTTATAAAATAGTGTTTTTACTTTAATCTGAATAATACTATTGTTGTTTTTGATATTCTTAAATGTTTCTATTATGGTTGTTATACATGATAAGATAAAATTAAGTATTGGTTCCATATACTACACTTCCTTATTGTGTTTACTTAGATATACTAACTAAAGCTCAAACGTATTCGTATACAAAATCAATTAGACATAGTTGCTCTTGGATTATTGTGAGCAATAAATGTTTCTTTAATGTAGCTAAATTCACGAGCAATTTTATCTAAATTAGCTTTATGCTCATTAAAAGCGTTTAAAATCCTTACACTATCATCATTATCAGGTATTGCGGCAATTCTACCTTGAAAATCTGTTTTTATTTCGAGAACTTTATCAGGATTAGTTGTTGTTATCATCTGTGCTGCTTGTAAAAAGCCATTTAAAGTATCAGATAATTTTTCTTTTTGTTTTTTTATTTCTTGTACCCTATTTTCTCTAACTTTTGCTATAGCATTATCGTAATCGTCACTATAATTCCCATTAGCTAATGATCTTAAGATACCTTTTTTTGATCGTGGTGGGGGTTCATCAAATTTTCTTAACTGTTTTTCAAAATACTTTGCAAAATCCTTATTTTCATCATTAACAGATAGGATTTTCTCTTCACCTAAAGCTTGGAATTTTATAAATGAATACAATAATATAAGCCGATTATTTTGCATAGTTTTATAAAGTTCTTGCTTTTCAGATTTAGAAAAACCATCTTTTGCTTTAATAGCTGCCTTTTGTTTCTGAATTGTTTCTGCTAATTTTTTAACATTTTTGCAAGCTTTTTCAAATAGCTTACCATGAACACTATCTTGATCATCAACATTAATACCAGCTTTTACTGCTGCAGCCTTTAAATAGCCTCTTACTTTTTCTTCACATTCTTCTACAGAGTTAATGCCAACAAAAACTTCCTTTTCAATTTTCTTCAATAGTTTATGAGAATCTTTTTTCTCGCACCAACCTTCTTTTTTAATCTTACTTAACAAAACACTAAGTCGTTGTTTTTCGGTATATTTAGCTTCTATTGCTTTACGGTATAAAGCTCTTCCATTATCACCAAATTCAGAAAACCATGCGCTATACTTACCTTTTTCTTCCTCTTTACTAAACGGTGCTCCTGGATTAAGCCCTACTTGCAACTTATGAACCAAATTCATTAATTGGATAAAAATCCCTCCGTTTTCACCTTGAAACAAATTTTTTAATGATGTAAATAAATCTTTGAATATTATTTCCGTTGGTTTGTTTTGTTTCTCTGCATCTTTCTTGGCGCGTTTAGAGATATTATCGTAATATTCTTTTAATTCTTCTGTGTTTTTTAATCTAATTAAATAAGTTACAATTTCATCACTCAAAGTATTATTATGATCTTCTGCATTGTCTGTATAAAGTTCGCTTAAATGATTTAATTTTTCAAGCCACTCTGCTTTAAAAAAACTATCGGCCAATATTATTTTAGCAATTTTTTCAGCAATCCTATTAGCAAGATTTTTTTTTGTTCTGCTTTCTAATTCACCAGCTACCGGCATTCTATAACTCCAACAAACCCATATGCGATTAGTATATTAAAATTTAAAGCCATTTTAATCATACTTTTTCTATAAATTCAATATACAATACATTCAACCAACATATCACCTACTATTTATGCTATATTCCAAGGGAAGCAAATAACTTCTTTAATGGTTTTGGTTTTTGTTACTAACATTAATAGTCGATCTAGACCTAGCGCCACTCCACTACAACTAGGCATTCCATAATTTAGTGCTTCAATTAAATAAGGATCTATCTCTAAATATGGCTTCCCAAGCTTTTGGCGTGTATTTTGATCTTCTAAAAATCTTTGCTGCTGTAAACTTGGATCTAATAATTCATGATAACCATTAGCTAACTCTACCCCATTTATATACACTTCAAAACGTTCTGCAATATTCGATCCATCTTGATCTTGATTTATTTTAGCAAGTTCTGCCTGTTCTGTTGGATAATTATAAATAAACCATACTAAATTTGAGGTTAAATTTGGCTCTATACAATGACTAAATAATAACTCTTGGCAATCTTGTTTAGTAGCATTTTCCATAGAGTCTTTAAACGACTCAGAAAGTTTAATATTTTTATAAATTAAATTTTTTAATTCTTTAAGAGTTGCTAAAACTGGATCTAATTTTAAATGTTTATTAAAAATCTCTCGGTAACTTATTTTACAAATTTCGTAGTTAATTCCACAAGCTTGTAATAAATTTGCTACCTCTTCCATTAAACGATTATGATCTACACCAATTCGATACCATTCTAACATAGTAAATTCTGGATTATGTAGTTCTCCTTCTTCCATCCCGCGAAATGACTTAAAAATTTGAAAAATATCTCCTATCCCTGCCGCTAATAATCGCTTCATTGAATATTCTGGAGAAGTTTGTAAGAACCGTTTAACACCTTCTTTACAGATTACTGCTATTGGGTCAATGTGTGGACTAGTAGCAGCATATTGACATAATAATGGTGTTTCTATTTCTAAAACATTAAGTTTCTTAAAAAAAATTCTAATGGTATTTAGTAGTTCTGCTCGTTGTTTTAATATTGTTAAATTTGCTATTGGTTGCCATTTATATTTCATATTACCTATCTTTTCCGCATGTTAAATGCTAAAATAATAACATTATGCATCCTAATTCTCAATCTTTATCGCAGTTTTTTTGGTATTTTATAAAAAAACAACCTGTTGCTTTTACGGTGTTTTTTTTAGCGCCATCTGCTTTAGTGCTACAATCAACAGCAATGCCCTATGCACTAAAAATGATTATAGATTTTATTACTACTCACACCGGATCCCGAATTAATATTTTTCAAGAACTAATACCTGCTATATTTTTATATGGAGGTTCTTTAGTATGTTTAATTATTATATCGCGATTACAAAATTGGTGGCAAGCTTATGTTCTACCTAAATTTGAAGCAGATATTAGAATGGATGCTCTTCATTATGTTTTAGGACACTCTTATCGTTATTTTGGTCATCAATTCTCCGGTAACATGGCCAACAAAATTAGAGATCTTCCAAAATCTTTAGACATGATCAGAATGATTTTATGCTGGAATGTAATAGCTAGTTTATCAGTAACTATAGTAACATTAATAGTAATGACTACCATAAATGGTTGGTGTGCATTAATACTAGGAACATGGATTATTATACATTTAATGATTATTGTTTATTTTGGTCAATTTACCAATTTAGCTGCCGAAAAAAATGCCGAAGACAAAAGTCGCTTAAGCGGTAGTATTGTTGATATTATTTCTAATATTGCTTCGGTTAAATTATTCTCTACTAGTCAAAACGAAATAAATTATATTAAAGAACAACAAAACCAAGAAATAAATAGCAATAAACGACTTATTTTATCTTATAACAAATTACGTTTGTGGACAGATATTCCACTGATTTTTATGTTGTCTGGCCTTATTTATGCATTAATCATTGGCTGGCAACATAATTTAATCTCTACGGGAGATGTTGCTTTTGTAATGCAAAGTACAGCCTGTGTAACGGATCAAATGTGGTTTTTAGGGGAATCGCTAGCAACTTTGTTTGGGGAAATCGGTCTAGCCAAACAAGCATTAACTATTCTACAAACACCTCAAGAAATAATTGACGCACCTAATGCCAAAGTTTTACAAGTTAAAGATGGCCGTATTGAATTTGATAATGTAACTTTTAATTATCGACATGGTAATCGATTGTTTCAAAATAAACATATAACTATTGAACCTGGAACTAAAGTTGGTTTGGTTGGTTTTTCTGGATCTGGCAAAACTACTTTTGCTAATTTAATTTTACGCCTTTTCGAAATACATGGTGGCAAAATTCTTATCGATAACCAAAATATTGGAGAAGTTACCCAAGATTCTTTACATGCTGCTATTTCTATGATCCCTCAAGACACTTCTTTGTTCCACAGAACTTTAATGGAAAATATTCGCTATGGTAGACCAAATGCTAGTGACCAAGAAGTTATCCAAGCTTCTATAAACACTCATTGTAATGAATTTATTACTAAACTCCCAGAACAATATCAAACTATGGTTGGCGAGAGAGGAATGAAATTATCTGGAGGACAAAGACAGCGAATTGCAATTGCTAGAGCAATGTTAAAAAATGCACCTATAGTAATCTTAGACGAAGCAACCAGCGCCTTAGATTCTGTTACTGAAAAGCTTATTCAAGAAGGCGTGCAAGCTCTTATTAAAGGTCGTACCACCATTGTTATTGCGCATAGATTATCTACTCTAGCTACTATGGATCGTATTTTAGTATTTGATAAAGGACAAATTATCGAAGATGGTCCGCATGAACAATTATTGCAAGAAGATGGTCGTTATGCATATATGTGGCGCATGCAATCTGGGGATTTGCTACCAGATCAAGAAAGCATTTAGTAATATGAACGAAATAAGCTCCGGCATTTGCAAAACGAGGACCGTACTGTCTGAGCATGCCTTCGGCATGCGAGTTACGGACCGCAGTTTGTAAATGCCGGAGCTTATGGAGTGCACTTTCCTTAGGAACGCGTAACCCACTCGCTCCAATCACGCTTACTATAACCTTCTGGATCTAACACATATTTATAAAAATTTTTTATAAACCAATAACGATCTTTAGCGGCTGGTTCTTTCCATTTTTTGCGGATTTCCTGAAAATCCGACTTGGATAACTTAGTACCACCTAAATCATATTGACGCTGTAAAATATCTTCTAATGCTAAAGTATGCGCATTTTTAATAATATCGTATAACACCATAAAAGTTGTTGTACGACCTTTACCACCACGACAATGAAAGTGCAGCCAACAATCTTCTGGTAAATTTTTTATAAACTGAACAAATAGATCTATTTGTTCCGCGCGAGGCGCAAAATGATCAGTAACTACAAATCTTTGATACCTTACTCCTAAACTCTCTACCGCTTGTTGTTCCGTAACAACTTTATGTATTGTTATTGTGTAACGATTTTTAGGTATAAAATAACCATCTTCTAATTTATCAATTCCCTTATAGATCTTAGCTGTTTTTTTAATTGATAACTCTGAAACTAATTGTTTTTCTAAATTATATGAAACTTGATTTCTAAAACCAAACCATGAAACTGCATTATCATTTAAAAATGCGTGTGGTTCTTGTCTTAAATCAACAATAAAAATCTTATTAGGATCTTTAATAAATCGCTGAGCTTCGGTAATTATATATTCAAGATCTCTTAAATTTGGCTGGCCACTACCAGAAACATTTAATTTTGTAGGATGTAGCCCTGCACCGCTACGATATTTTTTCGGCTTATTATAATGATTAATAGTATTTGGGTCATTAACACTATCAAATATTAAAAATACTCCCTTAAGATCTTTTAAATCAGCATAAACATTAGACATACCAATGATGCTCACCATACATAATAAATAAGTTAATAAATTAATTGTGGACTTTAATTTTTGCAAACTTTCTTTTTCCTATTTGATAAATATGTAGAATTCCATCAGCCTTAATTGTTACATTGTCTTCTATTATTTCGCCGTTTATTTTAACTGCTTTTTGCCGAATCATACGTAATGCTTCAGAAGTACTAGTTACTAATCCTGATTGCTTTAGTACATTAGCTAAAGCAATCATATGTTCCTTATTGCCAATTGTTACCATGATCTCTGGAAGATCTTCTGGTATTTTATTTTGCTGAAATTGTAATTCAAAATCTTCGTGAGCTTTATCTGCAGCTGCAGCACCATGAAATCTTGTTACAATTTCTTTAGCTAATAGCACCTTAACTTCTTTGGGATTGCGACCATTTTCTACACTACTTTTTAATTGATTAATTTCTAATAGTTCCTTAAAACTAAGCAAATCAAAATACCGCCACATAAGTTGATCAGAAATTGACATAAGCTTACCAAACATATTCTTAGCTGGTTCATTAATACCTATATAATTATTTAAAGATTTAGACATTTTTTGCACACCATCTAATCCTTCTAACAAAGGCAATGTAACCACTATTTGGGATTTTTGACCATACTGTTTTTGTAACTCTCTACCAACTAATAAATTAAATTTTTGATCGGTGCCACCAATTTCTACATCTGCTCTAGTTACTACAGAATCGTAGCCCTGCAATAAGGGATACAAAAATTCATGAATAAGAATAGGTTGGCCATTTTTATACCGATTATTAAAATCATCTCGTTCTAACATTCTAGCAATAGTATATTTAGAGGCTAAATGTATAACTTCTTGGGTGCTTAATTTGCCTAACCAACTAGAATTAAACAAAATTTCAGTTTTTTCTGGATCTAAAATTTTAAATACTTGGTTTTTATAGGTCTCAGCATTTTCCAAAACCTGAGACTCCGTTAATGGTGGTCTAGTAACATTCTTCCCTGTTGGGTCTCCTATCATCCCAGTAAAATCACCAATAATAAATATTACTTTATGCCCAAACAACTGAAACTGGCGCATTTTGTTCAAGACTACCGTATGCCCTAAATGCAAATCAGGAGCAGTAGGATCACAACCTATCTTAACTCTTAATTGAGAATTTAAAGAAGATTTTAAGTCTTCTAATACTAAAATCTCATCTACCCCTTTTTGTAATTGCTGTAACTGTTCAGAAATATTATTTTTCATATGTTAAACATCATAAATCATGTATAATTCGATTGCATTAATATTTTATACTAAACTAATCGCCCATGAGTTTTCGGTACTCTAAAAAACAAGGAGTGTTGTTTGAGCCTCCTTGGCCTCTAGTTGTCCCTTGCTTTGTGAAAGGCGAGTTTCACGAAAAAATGTCAGGATAGACATTTTTGACGTGTGCAACACGCCCGAAGGGCAAGCGCCAGGATGGCGCGAGTCACTTGTTTTTTAGAGTACCGAAAATTCATGGGCTATTAGTATATATTATTCATAACAAAGGTTACTTACTATGTTCAGAAGTATTGGTTTAATGAGCGGCACTTCCATGGATGGTATAGATGCTGCATTAATTGAAACAGATGGTTTATCACAAATTAAAGAACTAGGGGGCTTATCACTAAGTTATGATGCTACTTTTAAAATATTATTAAAATTAGCTGAATTGGCTGTAAGAGATTGTGATGGTGATCTAGAAAAAGCTAAAAAGTATTATCCTACTATTATCCAAAATTATCTAACAAACAACCCTAGTAGATATGATGTTACACAAATTAAAGGATCTACCTTTGATCAAGTTATAGAACAATCAACAAAATTACATGTAGAATCTGTAAATAATTTATTAAAACAACTAAAATACAACCCAAAAGATATTTATATTATTGGTTATCACGGTCAAACTTTATTTCATAAACCATCTAAAAAAATTACTATTCAAATAGGGGATGGACAATTACTTGCTAATTTAACTAACATTAACGTTGTTAATGATTTTCGTAGTAACGATGTACAAAACGGAGGACAAGGAGCTCCATTCGCTCCTCTTTATCATCTGGCTTTAGCTATACGCGATAAAACATATCCTGTTGCAATAGTAAATTGTGGTGGTATTGCCAACATAACCATTATTACCGGAGAAACTGATCAAGATGTTATTGGGTTTGATACCGGACCTGGTAATGGTTTAATAGATCGGCTTGTTAAACTAAAAACTAATAATACAGAATCTATGGATAAAGATGGCAAATATGGTACAGAAGGTACTGTAAATAATGAAATTCTAGACATTTTGTTTAAAAAAGGTGTTCTACAAAATAACCAAAATTATTTCGATATTAAACCACCCAAATCTTTAGATATTGGTGATCTAAAATCTCTCGAAGAATTAGAAAAAATTTCATTACAAGATGCTTGCGCTACCTTAGCAGCCTTTACAGCAGAATCTATTTCTAGGAGTCTTGATTTTATTGATGAAGAAAATCTACCAAAAAATTGGATCTTAGCTGGTGGCGGATGGAATAATCCTGTCATCTTAAAAGAATTAGAAACTAGATTGGAAAATAAAATTAAAGCCCCTATTAACATAAAGATTGCCGAAAACAGCAAATATATGGAAGCACAAATGTTCGCCTATTTTGCCGTACGTAGTGTAAAAGGCTTACCAATTAGTGTACCAAATACTACTGGTGTGCCGAAGCCTTTAAGTGGGGGATGTTTATATAAACCGTAATCGTTCACGTGGGTGTACCTATTGCTGCAACGAGGACCGTACTGTTTGATCACGTTTGGCTTGTTTTTAATGATAAAAGTGCGCGAGTTACGGACCGCAGTGCAGCAATAGGTACCCACGTGAACGGTTACTATAAACCATCATTCTAACGAGAAACATCATTTTCGTTCAACAAACTAATCATTTGTTGTGCATGAGATAAAAACTTAGCACGATATTTATTAGGTAGTGGCATAGATTTTGGTAATTGTACGGTTAATGGATCTCGATGAACACCGTCTACTCTAAATTCATAATGTAAATGATCGCCAGTAGCTAACCCAGTACGCCCTACATACCCAATTATTTGCCCTTGCTTAACAAAACTATTTCTAGTAAGTTTTTGGGCAAAATTAGACAAATGCGCATAATGAGTAGAATATTTATTACCATGCTGCAATTCAACTACATTACCGTATCCACCTTTTTTTCCAACAAATACAACCCTACCATCACCTGCTGCTTTAACTGGAGTTCCGGAAGGTGCAACATAATCTACCCCTTTATGAGCACGAATTCTATGTAAAATCGGATGATGCCTACTAGTAGAAAATTTAGATCCAATTCTAGTAAATTTTACCGGATTTCTTAAAAAAGCCTTATTCATACTATAACCTTCCGGGGAATAATAACCAGCTCTACCTTGTAGATCAGTAAAACGTACCGCTTGATAAATCTGCCCTTGATTAATAAATTCAGCAGCCAATATATGCCCTATTCCTATTTTTTCATTTTCTACAAATTTTTCTTCATAAAGAATACGAAATTTATCATTTGGTCTAATATCCATCACAAAATCAATATCCCAACCAAAAATCTCTGCCATTTCCATGATTAATGTATCGTTTAATCCTACAGCTTGAGCTGCGGTAAAAAATGAACCGGTAATTTTATTACTAGCAAAATTTAATTTTCTAACAATTGGTTTTTCTTCTTGATAAATTTTATAATTTCTTGGCACTATTTGATCTATAAATAAAGTTTTATTATGAGTAACTGCTAATTTAATTGTCTTAAGATTATTGTCTTGATCTAACAAAATTTTCATAGACTGCCCAGGCCTAATATTGACCACTGCTTTACCTGCTCCAGTTGAATGAGCTTTAATAAAACTGTTCAAATCTTTTTTCTGTACAGACGATATAGGTAAACTTTGTAGTATGCTGGTTAATGTATCTCCTGATTGAATTTTAATCGTTTGCCATTTTTGTTGTTCAGAAGGAATTGTAGTTTTTATTTTTTCAGGTATAGCATTAACTTTTGCCTCAGCAACATTAATGTTATTTGTAGTCTCTTCATTTGTAGCTATGTCTATTGATTTTGGTTGCTCAACTGTAATTTGTGCAATATCAGGATCAGAATCATCTACTTTTGAATAAATAGAAATTACTTGGCTACTATAACTATTAACTGTTCGTACTAAAGAAGAAATTATAATTAAACAGCCAAGCATACCAAAACCGGCCACTAAAAATAGTTTTCTTTGCTTTGTAGTCTTTAAAATTTTGGTATTAGACAATGCTGGCTGATAATCAAATCTCATAGATCATAAAGGATAGCCTGTATTTTATAGCTGTTCAAGAACACTTGTAAGCCATTACACTAAATACTTTAGGAACGTGTGCGTTCCTTAGTATCCAATTATAGCTTTTTCATTATCTTGCATTATGTTCTCAAGACCACTTAATTTATTTAACATAGTATATAAAGTTTTTTCCCAAACTTCATGTTTATCTTTAAGTACATTATTATCATCTTGTAACTTAATATTTTTTTGTTCTAGTTCCTCTATCTGTAACTTTAAAAGTTCTATAGTTTCTACTGTTTGATCAACTTTAGCTTCCAATTGCTGTAATAATTGACTAGGCATAACTTTCAGTTCCTCGTTTATATTGATCCAATTTTAATTTCTATACTGATCGCACATGAGTTTTCATTGCTCTAAAAAAATAATTCGCTGAACTCGCCCTACGCGTGGCAACGCTAACAGCAACAGCATGGGGCTCAAACACCGCTCCTTATTTTTTTAGAGTACCGAAAACTCATTTGTTAATAATATAAATTAATAGAATATTGTCTCTAACGCAATACCCTTTTCTTCTAATATAGTTCTTAAAGTTTTTAAAGCTTCTACTTGAATTTGTCTTACTCGCTCTCGAGTTAAACCTACTTCGCTACCAACTTCTTCTAAAGTAGCAGCTTCATGCCCAAGTAATCCGAATCTTCTAACTAAAATAGAACGTTGTTTTTCATTTAACATATTTAAACATTCGTCTAATTGTTCCTTAATATTATTATTTTCTAATATTTTTATAGGACTATGATTTTTATGATCCGCAATAGCTTCTAATAATGATTTTTCATTATCATCATTTACTGGAGTATCCACCGATAAAGTTCTTTCATTTAATCTAAGCAATCTATTTACTTCGTGTGGGCATTTATCTAGAGCTTTGGCAATATCTTCAAATGATGGTTCATGGTCTAATTTATTAGTAATTTCACGAGCTTTTCTTAAATAAGTATTTAATTCTTTAATGATATGAATCGGTAACCTAATAGTTCGTGTTTGATTCATTAACGCTCGCTCAATATTTTGCTTAATCCACCAAGTCGCATAGGTAGAAAATCTAAAACCTCTTTCTGGATCAAATTTTTCTACAGCTCGGATTAACCCTAGATTACCTTCTTCAATCAAATCTAATAATGCTAAACCTCGATTTAAATAACGCCTAGCTATCTTTACTACTAACCGTAAATTGCATTTAACTATATAGTTTCTTGCGCTGTGATCGCCTTTTTTGGCTAATCTAGAATAAAAAACTTCTTCTGCAGCAGTAAGTAATGGTGATTTCCCAATATCTTCTAAATATATTTGGGCAGGATCTGTGTCTCCCTTCTTTTTTTTTACAGAAACAGCTGTATTTAATTCCTCATCTTCTAGATATTCTTTAGTTTCTGGATCTGCAATAGAAATATCTTCTTCAAGATCCTCTATATTACCATCAACAAAATTTAGTTCATCTTCTTCTAATTGTTCATCTAATGGTAATAACTCTTCTGTACCTAAATCTAGATCAGTAGATTCCTCATCTATTCCTTGAATATCTGACATAATGCCCCTTGTTCTTCCATGAATATAGGGATATATACTCTCAGCTAATGAGTTTTCGGTATTCTAAAAAACAAGTCGTGAAACTCGCCTTTCGCAAAGTAAGTAACAACTAGAGTTCAAGGAGGCTCAAACAACACTCCTTGTTTTTTAGAACACCGAAAACTCATTAGCTGAGAGTATATAAAACTTAATTATAGCAATAATATTTTATTTATCTATATTTAATTTATACTATTATAGTATGCAAGATCTTAAAAATACTACAATAATTATTAACCGTTCAAATCTTATAAAAGTTTTAACTGAAAAACACACCGATCTACCATGCAATACTATATCTAAGGTAATAAAACATATTTTTGAAGTTATGACTAATGCTTTAGTTAAGGCTAACAAAATAGAATTGCGTGGCTTTGGTAGCTTTTGTGTAAGATTTCATCCAGCTAGATTAGCAAGAAACCCCAAAACTGGAGAAAAGATCAAAATGCGATCAAAATATACTGTGCATTTTAAACCAGGGAAGAAATTAAATGCCAAGGTTAATAACAAATAAAAGAAAAAATAATAAAATATTAGTAATTAAAGTATTTATATTAACAACTATATTTTATTGTCAGATTAGTCACTCTAATCCTAACCCTAAGCAGTTAGATCCTAAATATGGTAGTGCCCAAAATCCTAAATTTATAGAAGCCATGTATGGACTTAGTCCTCCAGTAACTGATGATGAATTACAAAAAATAGAAAACTCTATACCAGCTCGCACTACAAATAGGTTTTTTATACGCTTTGGCGCTAATAGTGGTACTAGCTCTATAAGTAAGGTAAAAAACACTTCAGTACAACCAATAACAAAAACCGCAATAATTGCAAGTTCGAATCAAGCAACGTCATCTAAAAACGGGGGAGAATTAGCTTTTGGTTATCGTTGGGATAATTTATCACTAGAATTAGAAGCAATGGCTACAGAAAATACCAAATATAATAAAACTCCTTTATTTTCTAATCAAGCCGGGGGTTTAACTAGTGTAGTAAAAGCTCAAGGTATATTTATTAATACCTATTATGATTTTGTATCCTTAATGGCCTTTCGAGCGTTCTTTGGACTTGGTATAGGAGCAGGTATAAATAGAACTAATTCTAATTTTTTTAATGCACCTCCAATAAGTACCGGTGAAAACTTCGCTAGGCGACGTGTTGCAGGAGCCTATAATGTAGTACTTGGTTGTAAAATTAATTTAGTACCACAGCTGTTTTTGAATGGAGCGATTCGATACACTAATTTTGCAGGTTTTGGTAATATAAAAATTATAGCTACTAGTAATGTTGAATGGAGAGATCCGGCACAAAATTTACATTTAGAAGGGCAACACACTTTGTTTGCATTTAGCATTAGTTTGACTCATCTATTTTTATAACCATAATTTTACTGTAAAGGTATACTAAACTTATATGAAAAAAATAAAAACATTAGCTGCCCTATCTTTAATGGAATTAATTATTTCTTTATCTATTGTAGCTATACTATCTTATGTTTCTTTTTCTTCTTTAGCTAATGTTAAAGTAGGATACCGTCGTAAAGAAGCTCAAAGTGAATTAATAAAATTAAAATCTAGCATCCAAGAGGAAGCTGTTAAATATGGATGTTCTATGGTAGATATAGCTAATTGGTTAAATAGTGGTAGTAGCAGTGGCATTACTGCATGTACATCTCTACCTACTACTGTATCAATGCCTCAAACCCCTAATGGCTACTACACTTTAACTGCCCCTGTTGATTCCAATCATAATATTATTTTAACCGCAACACCTACAGCAGGAGGCCCTCAAGCTAAAGATACTAGCTGTCCTCTCATAACATTATGCTTACCTCCAGATGGAAGCGATAGTATTCAAGGTGCTCCTACCAGCACTAGCTCTACACCATGTGCTATATCCCCCAATCCTGATCCTAATAAATGTTGGCAATAACCATGGATAAATTATTCTTTAAGCCATTTATTACTAAAATATTCGGTGTCACATTAATAGAACTATTAGTAACCGTATCTATTACAGCCGTTTTAGCAGGGCTTACTATCGCTAGCATGAAAACCATTAGACGCCCACAAGATCTAGTTGATAATGCTACGGACATCATTGAAAATTTACTAAATCAAGCTAATGCTAATTCCGTTAATACCGACTCTGATCAACTAGTTTGTAGTTTAATTGCCGGTAGTGGTAGCACTCTTGCACAATGTCCAACCACCACTACTACCCCTACCATTAGTACATCTTGCCCTATCCCAACAAATACAACTGCTTGTACAGCTGCTTGCACTTGGGGTAACGTAAATGGTTCCACTTTTCAAAGGGTAACAATTTGTGTAGGTCCATCTAATGTCATTACATATTCTAAAGGTTTAATGCCTCGTGATGCTAGCAATAACGTTAACAAATATACTATTACTATAACTTCTCAAGATAGTACAACCTGTTACAATACTATTACTGTATGGCCAAATGGAGTATTAGATGTTACCAATAACTGTTCATGAGATTAAATAATGAGGCAATTATAAACTATGCAAAAATTTTTAAATTTTAAAAAATTTGGGTTCACTTTAATAGAATTAATAATAGTAATGACAATTGCTGCTATATTAGCAGGTGTAGGTTTTTCTGGATATATGGACAGTATGCATGTTCAAAAACGACAAGATGCTGCTCTATCATTACAAAAAGCATATCTACTAATTAATACTGCTGGTAAAAACAATATTAATACCTCATTAGCTGCTGCGGCTGGTAGCCCTTGTTCGCCTACCACATCTCCTTCTACCGACTGCGCTAGTAGCCCCGTTTGCAATTATACTCCAGGAACAACCCTTAATTTTCCATGTAAATCAAACAACGGGCTTTATTGTATTAAATATTGTGTCCCCTATATACCCACCACTAATTTTTCCACAACTAATCCTAGTATTGGCTTTAGCAAAACTAATATTACCAATCCTTCTGACATGCAATATTTAACTTGGTCAGAATCATTAATTTTAGAAGCCACTGCAATTTCCGGCAATGGGCAAGACAAGGATCTGCCATTAACTTGTCAAACTATATATTTATCTGATCAAAACAACCTTTTTCCAACAAGTTGTATCAGCCATTAAGGACATGAGTAGTAGGAACGTGCACGAAATAACTTCCACATTTTGAAATTGACCAGGTTAACTTTTCACGCTATTTCTAATTCAACTACCTGATCAATTTACCATAAATGTTACAGTTATTTCGTGCACGTTCCTTAGTATAAAATTTAATCCTCTTTTAGATACTTTAATTTGTTTGGTTTACCATTCCAATTATCAGCATCAGGAAAACTTCCTTTATTTGTAGTTATAACTGGCCACTTTTTAGCTAGTGTCTCGTTTAATTCAATAAATTGTTTTTGATTTTCTGGAACTTCATCAAGAGAAAAGATAGCATTTGCAGCACATTCTGATTCACATAAACCACAGTCTATACATTCATCTGGATCTATAACCAAAAAATTAGGCCCTTCATGAAAACAATCTACAGGACATACCTCTACACAAGTAGTATATTTGCAATTAATGCAATTTTCGGTAACTACAAATGCCATACTATTATCCTTTCTAATTTTCTAAGAAACATAAAAAATAATTCTTTAATCCAATTTCCTCGTAGATTAACATAAGGTTTCATTATTAAACAACTGGCTATACCAAAAATTTTTGCTGCTAAAATCCCTGTAGCTAGCCTATCGTCTATAAGCAAAACTTGAGATTTTTCTATAGATCCAAATAATAATAAATCATTAAATATCGTAATTATTCCTTCTAGATTTGGTTTTGGTTTTGCTATTATAAACTCAATTTGATTATTAAAATATTGTTCAAAAAAGTCTCTTCTAGAGGCCAAAGGATTATTAGATAGTACAAAAATTTTTTTTGGTCCAAAAATTTGTACTGCTCTCTCTAACCACTCTACTACCTCTGGCAATGGTTGTAATTTACCATGCGAACCTAAAACTCCATCAAAATCTAAGATCAACGCTAAAATATTTTTTTGTTTTAAATATTCTAAATTTAAAAGAATTATTTGATCTACTGTAAATTCTGGTTTTTTAAGGCATGACCTGTATCTAAAAAATTTTATTATTGTAAATATAATTCTTTGCATAATGTCAATAATATTTATTTATACTCTTAGCTAATGAGTTGTTGGTGTTCTAAAAAACAAGGAGTGTTGTTTGAGCCTCCTTGGACTCTAGTTGTTCTTTACTTTGCGAAAGGCGAGTTTCACGACTTGTTTTTTAGAACACCAACAACTCATTAGCTAAGAGTATATACAAAAAAATGCAAAATAATCAAAAAATTAAGTTATATAATGCTAAAATTTAAATTATGGAAAGTTTTAATTATATTCTAATTTTACTTCTTTGCTCCGTGGTATTCCTGGTTGTTTGCCGAAGACTATATCTACCTCCAGTGATTGGTTACTTATCTGTAGGTATTTTAGTGGGGCCTGGTGGGGTAGGATGGATCCCAAGCATAGAAAGCATGAACTTTTTAGCAGAATTTGGTATTGTTTTCTTAATGTTTACTCTTGGGTTAGAATTTTCTATTGCTCAATTAATGACCAGCAAAAAAGCTATGATTGGTATTGGCGGACTACAAGTATTATTGTGTAGCATGGCTATTTCCGGATTAGCTTATTTTTTTAATATCCCATTTAAACAAGCTTTTATTATTGGTAGTAGTTTATCTTTATCTTCTACTGCAGTAGTACTAAAACAATTACATGAACAAAAAGAACAACAAACCAATCATGGTAAATTATCCATAAAAATCTTATTATTTCAAGATATTGCCGCAATTCTACTGCTTATTATTATTCCAGCTCTTGGTAGTAAAGAAGAATTTTTATTTGATGTTTTTCTAACAACCATTTTAAAAGGAACAATGGTTTTTATACTAATGGTAATAATTGGTTCTAGAGTTGTTAAACCATTATTTCACGAAGTAGCAAAGGCTCATTCCACTGAATTATTCATGATAGCAACTCTATTAGTAGCTTTAAGTGCCGCAGCTACAACTTATTATTTTGAATTATCTATGCCATTAGGAGCATTTTTAGCTGGGTTAATGTTGGGTGAAACCGAATTTCGTCAACAAATCGAAATAGATATCCGACCTTTTAGAGAAGTACTATTAGGTCTATTTTTCATAATAGTAGGATCTTTTTTAGATCTACAAACTCTACCTGCCGTTTGGGCTCCTGTTTTATCTATTTTAGGAATATTACTTTTTCTAAAAACTATTATCATAATTTTGGTGATAAAAATTTTTAGTAGATTCTCCATAGAAACTGCATTTAAAACTGGAATAATTTTAGCTCAAGGTGGAGAATTTGGCTTTGTAGCTCTAACAGAAGCTATAGATTATAAAATTATAAATCCAGATCAAAAGCCAATTATTTTTGCTGCTGTAGTAATTAGCATTATGCTAGCACCACTATTAATTCGGTATAATAATAAAATTGTTAAATTCTTCATAAAAATAAAAAATGATGATTCAATTATCAACTATAACCCTATCAATGCCTTAACAAATCATAGCGATACCATACAGGATCATGTAATCATTTGCGGATTTGGTAGAGTAGGACAAATTTTAGCTAAATTTTTAGGACAAGAAAAAATTCATTGGCTTGCTCTAGATTTGGATCCTACTCTACTACACAAATCATCTATAGCTGGAGAACAGGTTTTTTATGGTGATGCCAGTAATCCAGAAGTATTATTAGCCGCCGGAGTATACAAAGCTAAAATGGTTGTTTTAAGTTTTGCAGACGAAGCCGTTAACTTGGAGATTGTTAAATATCTACGTAGTTTAAAACTAAAATTTCAAATTTTTGTTAGAACCAAGGATGAAACCACTATACAAGCTTTCGAAGCAGCTGGCGCAACTGAAATAGTCCCAGAAATTTTAGAAGGTAGTATTATGCTAGCTTCTCACTTATTGTTTGCATTAGGCGTCCCAACAACCAAAATCATTAATAAAGTTATAAAAACTCACTCTTCTCGTTATGAAATGCTTCGCCATTTATACAAAGGTAACGAAGAACCAAATATATTAGAAGAAGAAGATAGTGCTAGACGTAGTTTACAAACTATTGTTATTCCAGAAAATGCAGTTGCTATTAATCAACCCATTGAAAAATTTTTTCCAGAATCCGTCAATACTACAGAAATTTCCACTGAGACAGTTACCAGATACGATTTTAGTCTTAAGTATTTAACTAGAGACGGTAATCGCTATGAAGCTCTTCTACCAAGCACCATAATCCTAGAACAAGACGTTCTAGTAATTTTTGCAACATCTGAAGAAAAAGTTATCTTAGAAGAAAAATTACTTCGCGGATAATAACAAAAAATACTATATTTTTTCAATTTTTGATAGCTCATACTTATCATCCATGGAACCAAAATTATCAGTTTTATACAGTAGAGCATCCGTTGGCATATCTGCACCACTAGTCAGCGTAGAAACCCATATCTCTCATGGAATACCAGGGTTTACTATAGTTGGATTACCAGAAACTGCTGTTAAAGAAAGTAAAGAACGAGTTAGAAGTGCTATTATTAATAGCGGATTAAATTTTACTAACCATAAAATTATTATTAATCTTGCTCCAGCAGATCTACCTAAAGAAGGTGGTCGTTTTGATTTACCAATAGCTGTTGGGATTTTAGCAGCTATTAATCAATTAAATACCGATTTTTTACATAATTTTGAATTTGCTGGAGAATTAGCTTTAACTGGAATTTTACGTCCTATTAGTGGAATAATTCCTTTTGCTATAGCAACCAAACAAGCTGGCAGAAGCTTAATAATACCAAAAGAAAATTTTTTTGGAGCTAATTTAATTGGAGATAATACCGTATATCCAGCTACTAATTTACTAGAAGTGTACGAACATTTACAAGAAACCAACCTAATTAATCCAAAATTACATTACTCAAAAGAAATTCCCATTATTATTAATTCATCAAATAATTTAGATCTAGCTGATGTAGAAGGACAAATGCATGCAAAACGTGCACTAGAAGTAACTGCAGCAGGTGGTCACAATTTATTAATGGTAGGGCCTCCTGGAACTGGCAAAACTATGCTCTCTAGTCGGCTACCAACGATTATGCCAGAACTATCTACTTCTCAAGCACTAGAAGTATTAGCTATCTATTCTTTAAAAGGTTTAGAAAGAGAAAGTTGCTGGAAAACTAGACCTTTCCGTAATCCTCATCACACTGTATCCAGCGCAGCATTAGTAGGTGGAGGTTCTATCCCTAAACCAGGAGAAATTTCTCTAGCACATAATGGGATCTTATTTTTAGATGAACTCCCAGAATTTAGTCGTTATGTGTTAGAAGCTCTAAGAGAACCATTGGAATCAGGAAAAATTATTATTGCCAGAGCCAAACAACAAATAGAATTACCAGCTAGATTTCAATTAGTAGCCGCTATGAACCCATGCCCTTGTGGTAATCTTGGTAATCCAAATGTTAAATGTCTATGTTCTAAAGAACAAATTAAAAGATACTTAAGAAAACTGTCTACTCCACTTTTAGATCGTATCGATCTCTGTATAGAAGTACCAGCTATACCTACAGAATTATTAACTACAAACCACCATAATAAAGTTAATAATAATTATAATTCTGCAACAATTAGAAAAAACATCGAAATAGCAATCAATATTCAATTATCAAGACAAAATAAATTAAATGCTTTTTTAAATAATAAAATGATTAAAAATTATTGTTCTTTAAATCAAGAATGTAACAACACTATACAATTAGCTATAAAAAAATTAAATTTGTCTGCTAGAAGCTATTATCGTATTTTAAAAATATCGCGCACTATTGCTGATTTAACCTCATGCGAAAAAATTGAACTACAACACTTACAAGAAGCCATTTCTTTACACAAACTACCGTTTTTTGAACAAATAATGCGGGGAGGAGCTGAAACTTATACTCTCAGCTAATAAGTTTTTGGTACTTTAAAAAACAAGGAGTGTTGTTTGAGCCTCTTTGGACCCTAGTTGCTCTTTGCTTTACGAAAGGCGAGTTTCACAACTTGTTTTTTAGAGTACCAAAAACTTATTAGCTGAGAGTGTATTAGTTTTTGACAAAAGGAGCTATAACGCTTTTTAATAAATTTTTCTGTAATCCTTGTAATGCAGTTTGTAAATACTCTTCAACATCTACAGAAAAAATCAATCCAGCTATAGGACCATTCACTTTTATTAACAATGGTATATTTTGCATATATTGGGTAACTGATTCCGCATCTTCACTAGCAAATTTATTCAATTTAGCATTAATTTTATAATCCAAATTATTTTTAGCAAGATCTATTAAGCCAGATCCTTGTACAGTATAGGACTGATCTTGTAACAATAAATTAGAATCATTAGCAACACCATTTTTAAATGTAGCTTGAAGTTTTAAATTAGAAAAAGCAGAAAAAAATTCTTTACCAATAACATTATCATTTGGTTTATCATTTGGTAACAAAGCACCAATACTTTGTTTAATATTTCCTTGCTTCGAATTAAACAAAGTATTTAATTTTTGCTCAATCTTAGTTAAAGAACCATACATATCAATCCCTTGTAATTTCCCATTAGTAATAACTAAATCCACATTACCTGATAAATTACTAAACAAACCTTTTAAGTCATTAACTGTTGTTTTTGCAACCAAATCCACTTTAATAGCTCCCACACCAGAAACCAAAGGTTCTGAGAGAAATATTTGACTAACATTTTGCATATCAACAGTTTTTTCATCTATTAACAAATGTAGTTGTCGTGGATCAATAACTATATTTAAGTTTAAAGGGGTGGCTTTGGTTTTACTTTCAACTGGTAAAAACTGCAGATTAGCTTCTAACTCTATCTTTGGACTAAAACTAATATTAATTGTACTTTCCAAATTAAATTTAGCCCCTAATCCATAGAAAACAGAAGTATCTAATTTTAACAAAAACTCTTGTTTCTTTTTATTAGCTACCGCAAGCAAATATTTAATTGGCTTAATAACTATTGTTGCCTCTTTAGTTTCTAATAATTTATCCTTTCCTGTTTGGTCCATCAGGACAAGATCTTGAGCATAAACATGTATGTGAGGAAATAAGGACCATTTAAGGGAACCATTAATATCTAATTTGTGACCTGTACGCTCTTCTACAAAAGAACTAATTTGAGTTTTATAGTTATCTGGATTTACTAATAATACTACGCCAGCTATGCAAACAACTAATAACACTAATAGCCATATAACTAGTTTAACAAAAAAGGTAATAAGTTTAAACATTTTTTTATTTTAGACTAATATACCCTTTATTGCATAAAAAATGTTAAAGTTATTTCGTGCACGTTCCAATGAGTATTTCTGAAGTAAAATTAAAAAAATTTCCAGCCCAAAGAGGAAGAATATCTACTCGTCAGCAATATATTTTTAATTCTGAACTAGGTAATTATTGTTTAACTATCTCTCAATTTGCTTCTAAAGAGCGTGAAAATATATTCGGTAGGTCTTCAAATTTAATCTTAGATATAGGCTTTGGTAATGGTGATCAATTGTCACAATTAAGTGAAGAATTGCCTTTATATAATTTTGTTGGCATAGAATTATACAAAAAAGGTATTGCAAATTTAATTAGACAAATACAGCATAAAAACTTAACAAACATTAAAATAATTTATGGAGAGGCAAAGACGGCTTTACAAGAATGCTTTTTAGACCACAGTATATATAAAATACAAATTTTTTTCCCAGATCCTTGGCCTAAAAGAAGACATCACAAACGTCGCTTAATTCAACCAGATTTTATAAATATAGTTAAAAATAAATTATCTATAAATGGAGTAATACATATTGCAACAGATTCTAATGACTATGCTGAACATATTATAAAAGTAATGTCTGGGTTACCAGAATTTGACCAATTAAAAAATATTGCTGCTAATATTACTCGTCCTACAACTAAATTTGAAAAAATAGGAAGATCTTTGGGGCATAAGATTTGGGACTTAATTTTTGTATTAAGATCTTAATATGACATCTATAAATATAAATATTTTATTAGCCTTAATTATTTTAACTTTTACGGCTTTTTTGTTTTTTTCTCGTATTTTAAGATCAGACGTAGTTGCCGTATTAGTATTAGTTATTATAGGCATTACTAAACTATTACCTCCAGAGCAACTTTTTTCCGGATTTTCTAGTGAGGCCGTTATCTCTTTAATAGCAATTATGATTATGAGTTATGGTATAGAAAACTCTGGCATCAGTTTAATAGTTGCAAAATGGTTACTTAAAATAGGCAGAGAACGCCCACAAAAAATTAATATTTTATTAATGGCAATATCTGGATTATTGTCCAGTTTTATGCGCAGTACTGGCACAGTTGCATTATTATTACCAACAATCACCAAAATTACTGCTAGAACCGGGATAGAAAAAAAATTCTTACTATTACCAATGACTTTTTGTGCGATTTTAGGTGGAACTTTAACTATGGTAAGTTCTACTTCATTAATCATGTTAAATAGTTTACTCGCAAATATAGACCAATATGCTGATTTTCAACATAAAAATACTATTCAACCATTTCATCTATTCGAAGTAGCACCTATTGGTATTATGTTGTTAATTTCTGGTATTATTTACTTATCTTATATTAGTATTAAAAAAAAATTAAAAACTACCGACAGTTCTACTATAGCCAGCGGTACCACTAAAGCATATTTCAAAAAAACTTATTCTAAAGGAACAGAAATTTTCGAATTAAAATTAAATAATAAAAGCTCTATTGCTAACCTTACTTTAAAACAATTAGAACAAAATTTATCAAATAATTCTTCAGTATTAGCAATTTGGCAAGATCAAGAATATTTTTTCCCACCACTCAGAAAAACGATAATAAAACCAAATGCAGTGCTTGCTATTATGGGGGATCATGAAGAAATAAAACAATTTGCTAAAGATAATGATTTAAAAATGCTACCAAAACCAGATGTATTTTCAGAATTATTACATCCAACTAGAGCTGGTTTAAGCGAAGCAGTAATTCCCCCAAGTTCGCAATTAATTGGAACTGAAGCTAAAGAACTACATATGAAAAGAACCCACAAACTTCATGTATTAGCTTTATTTCGAGACAATAATGTTTATAGCGGAGAAGAACTAAATAATTTAACCATAAGAAGCGGTGATACCTTAGGGATGTTCAGCAATTGGGAAATATTAAATGAATTTAAGAAAAATCCAGATTTTTTTGTATTAACTACATCTTATCCTTTAGATAAATTTTATCCTAAAAAAATGCCTCATGCTATTGGTTTCTTTTTATTGTCAATTTTTTTGGTGATCTCTAATTGGCTGCCGATTTCAGTAGGGTTTTTAATCGGTGCTGTGGGGATGATAGCAACCGGAGTATTATCTATAGATCAAGCCTATAAAGCTGTTAGCTGGAAAACCATTTTTTTAATAGCAGGGCTGATCCCTTTAGGCTTAGTATTACAAACAACCGGAACTACCGAATGGCTAATTACTATTATAACTAATACCAGCATCACTATTTCTCCTTGGATGGTACAACTAGCATTAACCATTGGATCTAGCTGTTTAGCATTAGTGATTTCTAATGTTGGAGCAACGATATTATTAACGCCTATTGCATTAGAATTAGCAAACGCCGTTCATGCTGATCCTCGAATCTTTGCTCTTACTGTAGCCTTAGCTACTTCTAATACTTTTATTTTGCCTTCTAATCAAGTAAATACTTTAATTGCAGGTCCTGGTGGTTATACTGGTAGCGATTTCATGAGGATTGGGATTTGGATGACTCTGGTTTTTTGGGTAGTTATGTTTGTGGGGTTAAAGCTGTTTTTTTGAAATTATTATTAAGTATAGGCCAGATGAAATCAAAAAACTTGAAAAAACATTTCAACAACAGATTGTTTATCTTAAAGCATGCCCTAAATAAATTTAACATTTATGAAAAATTACCAGAAGTAATAACGACAATATTAATACATCTTGTCATTACCCCCTCTTACATAAATCTGATCTACATATAAAAACAAACGCTGTATACTCACTAGTTTAGTGGGCTAAAAAGAGAAGATTTATATTTCTTGACCTATCGTTATACAGTGGTATAATTATTAAAAATAATAAAAAATGATGGGGATTAACACTATGTTTTTTAAATTTACCGCTATTGAACGAACAGCCACAGATAACGCCCAAGGTTATTGGCGAAACGATGTAATGCGTTGCCAAGGAACACGTAGAACTTTGAGATACGTTGCTTGGTCTATA
Source organism: uncultured Francisellaceae bacterium (assembly GCA_903907935.1). Lineage (GTDB taxonomy): Bacteria > Pseudomonadota > Gammaproteobacteria > UBA6186 > Azoamicaceae > UBA6186. The sequence continues at coordinate 43,287 of CAIVQA010000105.1, read as the reverse complement.
ACAGCCACAACTACTATTGAAGAATTATTAGATCTTCTAAAAAAGCAGAAGATGAATATTAACGATCATGGTACTGGTGATGATCCCTATTTCGATCTACTATCAGTAGCTATTGATAGTAATAATTTTGATTTGTTTGACAAGATAATAGAAAATGGCGGATTTGAACCTCTTGCCTTCATTGGCCCAATCAGGATTTGCCCATTATCGATGCTAATGAATGCATCTCAATCTAACCCAAGAGCCGAAAGATCTTTATTAAAAATTTTAGATACATCTTATACCAACGAAAACATAATAACCCGAAAAAAACAGATTAAAGCTCTATTTATGGCTAATAGAACAGAAGAAGGGCGTAGATTTTCAATCGATCTTGAACCAATTATTCTTCAATTTGCTGTATTTCCTCAACCAGAATATGTTATACACCAAAGACTACTAGATGAGGCGGATAAATATCCAAACATACCACCTAATGTGGTTGATAAAATTAATTCTTTAAGACGGCCACACCCATAATTAATGTAATACTTTGCTTTCTAAGTAGCATTTTTAATAAGTACTATAAAAATGCTGCTTAGGAATATGTACGAGATTTTTACCGACTTTCGCAAATAGTATTAACTATTTTTTTGATAAATAATAATAGATCTGACGCTACTATACCTCTTTGACCATCAGCAGCAGCTACATCACCAGATAATGCATGAACAAATGTCCCTAAATTACAAGCATCTTTTAAGCTAAGTTTTTGGGCGATTAAAGCAGCTATGATTCCTGCTAACATATCACCCATTCCTGCAGTAGCCATTCCGGGATTACCTAAATCACATAAATAAATTGGGTTATTGCTCTGATTCTTATTACCAGCTTGATATGCTTTAATTAAAGTTCCAGCCCCCTTTAAAACAACTGTTGCCTTATACTTCTTACTTAATTGTTCCACAGCAGCAAACCGATTATTTTCTATAGTATCAACATCAGTTTGTAACAACCTAGCTGCTTCTTTAGAGTGAGGGGTTAAGATCCAATTATTTTTAATTTTAAAATCTTTATCAAAAACATCAGCTAAAATATTTAGCCCATCAGCATCTAATACTAATGGTAAATCACTTTGCATGGCTTTATCGAACAATGCTCTAGCATTACGATCTGTTCCTAGCCCAGGACCTACCAATAATACTGTAGCTTTTGCTAATAATTCTTTAAATTGTTTGGCTCCAGAAAAATTTTGTACTTGTATCTCTAAGCAAGAACTAGTAGCTATATGTTGTTGCTTGCTATTCGCTAAAACGTAAACCATCCCTACTCCGCTTCGCAATGCGGCCTTACCAGCTAATAATGCAGCACCACTCATACCATCTTGACCACCAATAATAACTAGTTTACCAAAATCTCCTTTATGAGCAGCAGCCTCTCTTGGCAACAAAAGATTTACAAAATCCTTTTTAGTTGAACGTATCGCGCTATAGGAAGCATCTTGATATGCATCTAAGGGTATTCCAAGATTATTAAGTTTAACTTTACCAACATAACTTTTAGCTTTACCGGTAAACAATCCTTTTTTTAATCCTATAAATGTCATTGTAACTTTAGCTTTAACAGCAGTTCCTAAAATTTTACCAGTATCAGGATCCACCCCTGATGGTATGTCAACTGATAAAACTGGTATTTTGCTGCTATTAATTTTTTCTACTATTTGTTTCCAAACTCCAACTAAATCTCTATTAATGCCAATACCAAATAACGCATCAACAATCACATCTGCTTCTATAGGTAAATCTTCTTTCCAATCATCAGCTTTTATTATTTGTACGGATTTTCCTAAAGCTTGTAGCTGTCCTCCTATACACACCCCATCAGAAGCATTTTTACCAAGTCCACAAAAAATAATAAATTTTTGAGCCTTAGGAAAATCTTCTAATAGCTGTTCTACAGATGCTTTAGCTGCTTTTTGAATTAATTCTGCATTAGAAATATTAAATTTTGTTGTAGCTAATTGTTCTATTTCAACAATAGTTTTCTTATCATATAAATTGACTAACAAATCACTTATTTCCATAATATTAATTATACTCCACTCTAGACTATATTTCTTGTTTTAATAACCTTTTGATCAGGAAAAATATTTTCTTCTGTTGCAATTAAACTACCTAAAACCATACCTAACTGAAAAATACTAATGCAACCTAATTTAATTTTAATGTTTGCTAAATGTGTATTAATTGTATTTAAACTAGTTGTTAATTCCCAAGCAATTTCTTTTGGGCGTAAACCACTAATTAAACAAGTAATAATACCAGCCTCTTTATCCGTAAGATAAACCTCTTTATTAGCCCCAGATACATAATAGCGTTTCTTACCTAACGAATCTTTAACTTGGATCTTGATGGTTCTCATAAAAACTCCTTTTATTATTTTATTTTTATTATTATTTTGTTATTAAAGTTTTAATTTATTAGAATCTACATAAAGCATTCGTGCAATATCAATTAACCCAACCTAATGTAAGACAATTGCCCACTAAGCGTGTATTATCACTAATTCTGTTTATTAGTTATTCTGTACTCTCTTTGCAATTTTTTGGCATAAGATCTGCAAATCCAACATTATATTGGCAATTCCATTCTATTAAGTTGCTTTCTTTATTTTCTTCTCCAATAAATTTAACTATTAACGCAGCCCCTTGAACTGGAGTTATACCGAGATTTTTCATGTTTGCAGTAAGTTTTAAAATATATTTTTTATTATCACTTATGTACTCTAAATGTTCCACCAAATTACTAGGATTATTAATGGAATTATTGATATTTCCTGTTTCGCCATTTATTATTTGCTCTGCTAGTTTTAGTTTATGAAGATCTGCTAGCGTAAAAAATTCTACCATTCTTGCTTTGATAATATAATTTTTATAAGAAGGTACCGCTGCCGCCGCTAATAACCCTAAAATTGCTAGCACCACTAATAATTCTATTAAAGAAAAGGCTTTAGATAATTTGTTTAACATATAAAATCCTTGTTATAAAAATTTATGATAAAGATTTTATATAATCAGCAAACAATTAATATCCTAAAATATGCTAAACAAATACTGGTAATAAATTTATTTAAGATAACTGTATAAATAACACTTAGTTTTTTTTCCATGTAACCAAGAACATTCTAATCCTACTGTTCTTTTAAATGGTAGTTTTAAAGACATTGGTTGCAAACTAATAACTTGTTTTAGTAAAGGACAATTATTTAAAATTTTTGCCAAATCCACTAACATTTCATCATTAAAACATCGCGAATTGGTAAAAACAACCGTGGCATCCACAATTGGATGTAATAAAAAATTACCTTGAATACTTTTGAATTCTCTTTGATCCTGAAACCGTGCTTGATATTCTTTTTTAGCCACATTAAAAACTTCCTCAGCACAGTTATGTCTAGCTGTTGATGCCTCTATACCAATAGATTTTTTAACTGGGGTTTTTAAAAATAGCTGCAATACCACCTTACCAATTCCAGATCCCAAATCATAAAACACATCTTCTTCATTAAAAACAAGATGATCTATTATAGCATCAACACCTTGATATATTATTTCTCCATAAGTTAAATCAATCTGATGTTTCTGAGACAACTCCTTCTCTTCTAATTGATAACCAATATATCCTGATTTATCTTTATACAAGCCATCAAGATATTTTTGATATGATAGTTTAAACATAGGTGTATATTAATCCAACTTTATTAAAATTATTTCGTGCAAATTCCTAATTATTATATATTAGCTCATTTTTTAGCAAACCACATGCTAAATACCTATACTTAAATGTATATAAATAGATAATAATTTATGCCAAAAACAGGTGATCAAAAATTAATAGACAATTCCATTGGCGCCATTAATTATGTGCTTAATAAAGAACATGGTTTGCTGGATACTTTATTAAAAGATTTACTAAAAAATTCAGGATCTATAAAAAATCGTGGTTCTTATATAAAAATTTTAGGTCTTGCTTTTAGACGCCCTGGAGTTGCTTTTAATCTTATTAAATTAGCCAGATCTTCTTACATGTCAGATGAAACATTTCAACAAAAATTATTACCTTCCTTATTACAGAATAGTAATTTATTAAATTTTATAAGAAAATTTGATTATATTCCAGAAATAGTACAACTAATAACAACATCAATGAAAGAAGCTACAGAAAAAAATCCTCATGAAATAACCGAATACTTAAACTTAAAAAATCTTATACAAGATATAAAAGATGAAGATCTAGGAACCAAAATAAAAGAAATTTTACAAAACACAAACTTGCTGGACGCTTTAGCTGGAAAAACTAAAGATTTACTTATCTTAATGGATTTATATAATAAAGGTTATAATAACGCCGATGCATGGAATGCTTTTAAACTAAAATTTCTTGTATTAATATTACAATTAATACAAGAAAACCCCATCGTTGCTAAATATATAGAACAACATAATATTTTTTCTATAATGATACAAAATATTATTAATCAAGTCCCAGAAATACAAGGTCTTATTAAAAACACCAATGGATCTATAGGAAATTTTGTAGCTGAAATTTTAAAAAACCCACAATCAATACAATCAATATTAAACTTAATAGAAAGTTATGAACAAGGTAGAATAGTTGATGGAGTAATACATACAGCAGGCCTAGTAGCCACACATTTTAACGCTATTGGTGGCGCTATTGGCAATTACGTAACTAATACGTTAATAGGAGATCAAAACAAACAACTTTTAGTTAACGAGGTACTAAAGGGCTTGTCTTTAATAGATAAAAGTCAAAGAAATAAATCTCGCATTAAGCTTGCAGAACTTATAACACAAACCGCAGATAGCCTAAAAGACACTACTAGGCTATTAGAGAAACCTGAGCCGATTACAAATCCTTTATCTTTTGATCACGTCTACATTGTTGGTGAGCAATCAGATCCTTTAAATTTTGAATCTTTGGATATTAAAGATATTTCGTTTATTAATTCTAAATTAGAAAATGTTTCGTTTGCAAATTCTACATTTACTAATGTCTCCTTTGTTAGTGCTACATTTTCTAATGTAGACTTCTCTGGTGCAACAATAGATGCCGCAACATTAAGAAGCATGATCAATTCAATTAAAACTAGCAAGATCCCTTTAGATGGCATAACCATTTCCGGAGATTTATCTGGCATAGATCTATCTGGCATTTCTTTAAAAAATGCTGATTTATCTAGGGTTACTAACGTAAACAATGTAAATTTAGAAGGCACAGATTTAACTGGAGCACACTTTAGTGATACATTAAAAGAACAATTAAAAGAAACTTATAATTTAGAACAAGCAATATTTACTCCAAACATATTACCGCAAAATATTATTTCAGAACAAAAAAGTAGAGTAATTGAAAAAACGGTAGATTGCATAGATAATAAAGCAACTTCTCTTAAGGAACCAATGACTAAAGAACAGAAAAAAGCTCTTGCTATTAAAATAAAAGACTTAACTCAAGATAGTTCGACATCTATAGTCAAAAGTTATATCAAAAAAGTCTTAGAAAAAACTCAAGCTGTCATAACAGCCGCCCTAAGTGAAAATAGATTTCCTGCTACATCTGATAATCCAACTATATCTCATGTTGCTGATTATTTAGATACAACCGGTAGCGTAATGACACTTTTATATAAAAACAAAACCAGTCCAGAAGCGATTGAACTTATGGTTATTGCAACTAAGATAGCAGATAACATTACTAAAAAATTATTTGGTGAAGGTAAGAATCGAGGTAAAGATGGCTTAATAATTAGAGAAATGTTGCAAGAAATAATAGGGGAATTGCTTAAAGAAAATTTTGCTTTAAATGCCGATACTTTAAGTTCTATAGAAAATATGGTTGGCGACAAAAATAACGGTTTTACCAAGATATTCTATGATAATTCTAATTACACTCTAGCTGGACTATTATTTACTGGTGGCATATGGCTAAACGAAGAAAAATTAAAGAAAAACGACGTTAAAAATTTGATAAAAACTAAAATTATTAGTCATCTAAACTTAACAAAAAATTTACAGCAACACGCTTCTTAAGAAGGTGTGTAAAATAAATTTTCTCGATAAAACTTTAACTCTGCAATAGATTGTAAGATATCGTCTTTAGCTCGATGAACACTATCGGTTTTATTAAAATCTTTTATTTTTTCTGCAAACCAATATGATCCCAAATTCTTAACTGTACTAACATCTAGATTACGATAGTGAAAATATTGTTCTAATCGAGGCATATATTTAAATAAAAATCTTCGATCTAAACAAATACTATTACCACATATAGGAGATATAAATTTAGGCACATGTTTCTTAACAAACTCTAGAGCTTTGTTTTCTGCTGTCGTTAAATCAATCTTACTATTCGCAACTAATTCCAATAATCCATTTTTAGTATGAAGTTCTTTAACGTAATCATCCATTAAGTTTAAATTTTCTATAGGTTGTTTAATTACCAAATCAAAATGATCGTCAATTATTTTTAAATCTTGATTGGTTATTACAATGGCAATTTCTAAAATATGGTGTTGATCTGGATTAAGGCCTGTCATTTCCAAATCTACCCATATTAAATTATGGGGTATATTATTAACAGAATCTTTCATTTGTAATTTCCTTGAATTTCACTCTTATATTATTTATGATGCATTAATGATATATCTTTTACAATATATACTACCACATACTTATATAAATAAATTAGCTCATTTTTTAGCAAATTGTGAAGTAACCTGGATCAAAAATTTTTTAATAGGTTGTTTTATAAGGCACTATAAAGTTAATCTACAAGAAGCCATTCAAACTAATCCTTTAGTCTATAAAAATTATAATGATTTCTTTACCCGTCAATTAAACCCGTCAGCTAGAACTCCAGATCAAGATATTCACTCTATTATAAGCCCTGTAGACGGAATAATTACTCAATATGGCAATATAAAAGATGACATTTTAATTAATCTCAAAAGTTCTACTTTAAACTTAAGAAAACTATTTGCTTGTAAAGATCCTCTAGAAATTAGTGGCTTTTCTTCAGGAAAATTTATAACTATTTATTTAGCACCACACAATTATCACCGTATTCATATGCCCTTTAATGCAGTCTTAGAAAAAATGATTTATATTCCAGGTAAATTGTTCTCTGTCAATACTAAAATAGTAGAAAAAATTCCTGATGTGTTTACCAAAAACGAGCGAGTAATTGTTATCTTTAACAGCGAAATTGGTAAGATAGCTATGGTTTTAGTAGGCGCAATGATTGTAGGCAGTATTGTAACTTCTTGGCATGGACAAATCACCCCTACAAAATCACGCACTATAACTTCTTGGAACTACCAAGAAAAAGAAATTAGCTTAGCCAGATTTCAAGAAATGGGACTATTTAAACTAGGTTCTACTGTAATACTTTTATTAGAAAACAGTAAAATTAATTTTTTTGAGAATATAAAAATTAATAATCAAATTAAGGTTGGGGAAAAAATCGCATTCTGTTGCGAAAACAGGGAATTGAGATCTTCTTAACCTTTTTTTATTACTATTTAGGACTAGCTTGAGGTCTATATTTTACTTTTTTGGCACTATTTAAAGCTATTCCGAACCTAATAAGCTCATCTCTTTGTTTATTAATTTGTTGACATAGTTGTTCTTCATGATCCATATGGTGAGTAAAACCAGCAATTTTTTCACAATTTGCATCATAAACTATAAAGTGCACCCTAGATCCACTACCTTGATAATAATACAATTTATAATCACTAACTTCTATGGTTAAGCAATCTGTTTTTGCTATCCTTTCAGCTTCTCTCCATGCACCACTAGGGGAATATTGGCTAGAACTAGGAATACCTTCATAATGTCCAGAAATAATTTTATTTTCTTCTGGCAATTTCATTTTTTTAGGGCCAGTACTTTTATATTTTTTGGTACCATATAATCTAGATGATTCTATAAAAGTTTGTACCACTTGCTGAAACTCTTGAGAATCTCTATTGCTTTCAGCTGTTCGAGCTGATTTTTCTTCTGTGGAAAAATGTTCGCAATACCATGCTATAGACATTTCTTTACTAGCACCAGAATAATTTATAACATGTTTTCTATAATATTTTTGAGCTACACCTTCTTTATTATCATTTAGTAAAATTAAAGTATATAAAGTACGTGAATTACCAAAAATAGTTCCTGGGGCAACATTTCCACTATCTTCAGCTGCACGTTTGATAAACGATGGATCATCAAATTTTGGTAATAAATGTTGTTCTGTTGTTCCACCTACTTTTAAACTTTTTAACATACGCGCTACTAATAATGGCATACCAGTAGCAGGATCTCTAGTTAATGGGTTGCTAGCATCTGTATATATAGATGGTATTAAATTCCCTTTCTCATCATAATGAGGATTAATTGTTTCTAAAAGAGTAGAAGATGGATTAATTTGTTGGTAATAAAATGCAAGTTCTTCCGCAAGTTCTTTTGCACCAGAAGCACCCAACCATGTAACCATTCGTTCTGCTATATTCAAGAGATCTTTAGGTACTTTCCATTCATTAGGGAATTTAGATATATTTTGTAAAGTATGTAATGCCATATGGTATAATTCTTCTATAGTAAATTTGTTATCTTGATGAAGTTTATACAAATAGTTAGACAAAAACCGTACACGTTCATTCGGTGTTCTTATTGTAATATTTTTTAATGGGGTTGGATATTTCCTATGCCCCCATTTTTCATTTTGGTCTATTTGCTGTGCATTTTCAAAAAACATATTTAAAGCTTGTTCAAGCATTAAATCATTAAAGCAGTTTGGAACATTACTAGTAGAAAAATACCAATTAAAAAAAGCATCCAAGTACTCTAGAACTTTTTTTTGATCAATAAAATACTTATTTTTTTTAGTATTAATATACCACGCAACAAAAAAACAAATTGGACCAGATGATATAGTTTTTTCTTTTTTTAATTCTTTTTGTATCGATTGTCTATCTTGTTTATCGTAAAAAAATTTAAGGATATTTAAGTCAATCATATATATAACCTCTTTATATTTTTTATCTATTCTATAATCTTGGGCAATAAATTACTATTACATTTTCTTCAATGGTAGTAGATAGTAATAGTGTGTGGATATGCCTATTCTTGAAAAAATAAGGTTGCTAGTTAAGGAATGTGTACGAAAAAACGCAGCAAGATTGTTGCGGTTACCTCTTTTTTTCTTTACGTATTTATAGAAGATTTTTCTCAAATAAACATTACTGAAATAGAAGAAGCTGATTTTACCCCAAGAAAATTAATATTTTCACCAACATGGATACATCGTATTAATACAAAATGGAAAGATGAATATAGCAAAATTCATGTAAATTATTCTGATAAACATCTTGGCTACAAAGCCGGGCTACTATTTAAGGTCGGGGGAAATTTGGGATAGATCTTCTTTAAATTCATTCCAAAATATTAATAATTGTTTAGCAAGTGGTAATAACTTATTAAAATGCTCAGATAATATATCATAACTATCTGGATAATCATGAGTAATTTGATTTCTAATTTCACGTAAATCCATCCACCAATTAGCATCGTTTATAATATGCAATTTTTCTAAACGATTTAATTTATCGCGAAAACTCAACACATCATTTTCGCCTAAAAGATCTAATATTAGTGGAAAAATTTTAGTACCAATTAAATCTTGTAATTTACAAAATCTAGTTGTTATCATATCTAAAAATGCAATTTCTTCATCATTTAATGAATATAAAGATTGAGCAGTTAATGGAAATAATTTTGTGGTTCTTAAAATAGCAGCATTTAATCTAATAGCATGGAGATCTGTAATTTTTTTATAATCTATTAAAAACGATTGTTTTTTTATGTTATTATTCATATTAACATAACTCCAGAATTTTTTGCTTCTTCATAAATTGCCAAATTTTTATTTAAAAATTTTATATTTATAATAACATCTACTTTTTGTTCTCCAATAGATTTTTTTAAATCAACTAAAAATTTAATTTTTTGTTCAACAACATCTGGTATAGAATTATTATTAGTTTCAATGTACAAATCTAAATCTCCACCTTTTTTATGTGGATCTGCTCTAGAACCAAAGATCCATAAATGATCATTTATGCCAAAATGCTTTACAAAATTCTGCGTTATACTTGTTATTTCTTGTTCAGTAAGCCTAATGTAACTATTTTTCATCTGAAAAATTTATAATTACGGAACATCAATATTCCTACACATCAATATTAACTGCTAATAATGCATTAGCTTCAATAAAATCCCGACGAGCTTCAACATCATCTCCCATTAAGGTAGTAAACATTGCATCCGCAGCTACTGCATCTTCAATTTTAACTACTACCATATGACGAACTTTAGGATCCATCGTGGTTTCCCATAACTGTTCTGGATTCATTTCTCCTAACCCTTTATAACGTTGAATTTGCTGACCACGTTTAGCTTCCGTCATTAACCAATCTACTGCTGCCTTAAAATTGCTAACATATTTAGTTTTCTCTGCGCGTTTTATATATGCCCCTTCTTGTAGCAATCCATCCAATACACCACTCAACGTACTTATCAATTTATAATCACTACTCAAGAAAAAATCATAACTAAACGAATAAATAGTTTCTACAGTATGTATTGTTAATTTAATTTTTGGTAAAAACACTTTTCTTTCATTACAAAACATTCGAATAACTTTATAATTTACCCCTGGTTTACCGTGAGTTTGAAGATATTCTTGCAATTTAATGACCCAACTACTTAATTCCTCTTCTACTTCCAGTTTAGATAATTCTAAAACCGGCATGTGTAATAATCCATCCAAAATTTCTCTAGGGTATATTTTTGATAAACGTTTTATAACTAATTCTGCTTCACGATACTGCATTATTAAATTTTGTAATCTTTGGATTGGGATCGCTTCTTGATTTTGGCCTGGATACAATAAAGTATCATCTAAAGCCATATGTACTAAAAGTTCCTCCAATGCATTGTCATCCTTTACATACTGAAGTTGTTTACCTTGTTTTACCCGGTATAATGGAGGTTGAGCAATATAAACATAACCTCTCTCGATTAATTCCGGCATTTGTCTATAAAAAAATGTTAGCAATAATGTTCTAATATGGGAGCCATCCACATCGGCATCTGTCATTATCACTATTTTATGGTATCTAAGTTGGTTCGGAGAATATTCTTCTCTTCCTATACCACACCCTAAGGCAGTAATTAAAGTACCTATTTCTGCGCTTTGTAACATTTTATCAAATCTAGCTTTTTCAACATTTAAAATTTTACCTTTTAAAGGTAAGATAGCTTGAGTTTTTCTATCTCTAGCTTGTTTAGCAGATCCTCCCGCAGAATCTCCCTCTACTAAAAATAATTCTGATAATTTTGGATCCTTTTCTTGGCAATCCGCTAATTTTCCTGGCAAACCTGCAATATCTAGGGCGCTTTTTCTTCTAGTCATTTCCCTTGCTTTTCTGGCTGCTTCCCTCGCTCTTGCTGCATCAATAATTTTACTAATTATTAGCTTGGCTTGAGCAGGGTTTTCTTGTAAATATTGTTGTAATTTTTCTCCAAAAACTGCTTCTACTACTGCCTTTACTTCTGAAGATACTAATTTATCTTTGGTTTGAGAAGAAAATTTTGGATCGGGAATTTTAACTGATAATACTGCCGTAAGCCCTTCCCTGGCATCATCACCAGTTGTTACCACTTTGTTTTTTTGAGAAGCAGTAGATTCTTCTATGTAATTATTCAAAGTCCTGGTTAAGGCACCTTTAAACCCAGATAAATGAGTACCACCATCTTTTTGAGGTATATTATTAGTATAACAAAACATATTTTCTTGATAACCATCATTCCATTGCATAGCTACTTCAATGATCATACCTTGTTTTTCGCTACACATATAAAACACTTCTGGTGTAATAACAGTCTTATTACGATTTAAATGAGAAATAAACTCTTTAATCCCACCTTCATAAGAAAAACTTTCTTTTTTCCCTGTTCTTTCATCATATAAACTAATTTTTACCCCTTTATTTAAAAAAGATAATTCTCTCAATCTCTTTGCCAAGATATCGTAACTAAAAACAATATTAGTAAAAATTTGTTTGCTCGGTTTAAAAGTTATTTCGGTACCACTTCCTTCTGTTTCCCCTTTGACTTCTAACGGAGAAAGTGGTTCACCTAGTTCATAAAGTTGCTCATAAATCTTTCCATTTTTTCTGATCAACAAATATAATTTTTCAGATAAAGCATTAACTACAGACACCCCAACTCCATGAAGACCACCAGATACTTTATACGAAGAATTATCAAATTTACCCCCTGCATGCAGGATCGTCATAATGACTTCTGCTGCGGATTTTCCTTCTTCTGCATGTATGTCTACAGGAATACCACGACCATTATCTTTGACTGTTACGGAATTATCACCCCGGATAATTACTTCTATATTTGAACAATACCCTCCCAAAGCTTCGTCTATAGAATTATCTACCACCTCAAAAACCATATGATGTAACCCGGTACCATCATCTGTATCCCCGATATACATACCGGGACGCTTTCTAACTGCGTCTAGGCCTCTTAAAACTTGAATGCTAGAGGAATTATAAGAATCTTCCGTAGTAGAATTATCGTTTTTTATTTGATTCATTGGGGTTTCTTCTTTCATAATGTAAGCTAATTTTATAAATCATGGCCCACACTGTCAACTCACATAGATGCCTGTTTTTCTAAGGAACACTCACTCCATAAGCTGAGAGTATATGTAGCCAAGTCATCATGTTCTACGTGGAACAAAAAAACTAATTACTCACGTTATTTTCTATTTTTGCTAATTGCTATACTAATCGCACATGAGTTTTAAGTACTTTAAAAAACAAGTGACTCGCGCCATCCTGGCGCTCGCCCTTCGAGCGTGTTGCACGTAAAAAATGTCTATCCTGACATTTTTTCGTGAAACTCGCCTTTCGCAACACAAAGAACAACTAGAAGCTCAAACAACATTCCTTGTTTTTTAAAGTACCTAAAACTCATGTGCGATTAGTATAAAACAAAATTATAACCGTCTAGGCGCCCACCTGAACAGTTAATGCTGTCAACTTAAGACCGTTTTTTCTAAATACCACTATGAGAACGTACATGAAATACCTTTAACATTTTGAAATTGACCAGGCGATCTTTTTACGTTATTTTTTAGTTTAACTACCCGGTCAATTTACCATAAATGTTAAAGATATTTCATTCCCGTTCTCTAAAGCCCCATGTGTTTTATGAGCGGAAAAAGTTAAATCTTTCGCCTTCTCCTTTGTAGTCTGTGCTATAAAAATCTTAGACGGCATTACCTGAATAGTTACTCATTTAGAGAATGAGCATAAAATAACCTAGATATTTTGTGCACATTTCTTATCGAAGCAACAACTTAGGAAATCGAGGAACCCCATTCTCAGTAACTACAACTTCAGCAGTTATTTCATAACCTAAGTTTCTACCATATTCAATGTAATGTTTAAGCTCATCACATAAACCATCAATGGTTTGTTCTCCAGGAGCAGAGCGGAAGCTAGGCTTAAAATCAACCGCTATATGTGTGCCACTAATGTCAACTACATGTGAGCCAGTGGGTGATAATGGAAAAATCATGCCTTTGGTTGAACTATGATCTGAGCTTGTTGTACTTATTTGAACGATTGCCTTTTTCATAAAAACCTCAACTTGGTTTTGTGTTTAGCTTATTTTGTGTTTTTGCTGTTAATAAATCAATAAATTGTTAGTATGCCCCCAGCCTGTCAATGAGATTTCGGCATTAATATGAAAAATAATTAATTTTGTGTAATCGTTCAGGTAATGCCGTCAATTTAAGACTTTTATCGCGCAGGCTACAAAGAAGAAAGCGAAAGGTTTGGTTTTCTCCGCTCATAAAACACATGGGGCTTTAGAGAACAGGAATGAAATATCTTTAACATTTATGGTAAATTGACCAGGTAGTTAAACTAAAAAACAACGTAAAAAGATCACCTGGTCAATTTCAAAATGTTAAAGGTATTTCATGTACGTTCTCATAGTGGTATTTAGAAAAAATGGTCTTAAGTTGACAGCATTACCTGTTCAGGTGGGCACCTAGACGATTATCAACAATGTTCTACGTGGAACCTTTACAATATTAATCACCAACCACCACTCCATTTTTTACGGAAAACCATTGGCAACCTTCTTGTGGTAACACTTTTAATAAAATGTTTTTCTCAACCCCTGTTATAAAAACCTGTGTTTTACGGTGTTTAGCCAACAAAAACTCTATTATTTTTCTGCCATTTATATCATCTAATTCTGCACATAAATCATCTATCAATAATACACTGATTGCATTATTGTCTCTCTGTAGGTTTTGAAAAAATTCTGCTCTAGCCAAAATTAAGCTTGCCGATATCGTTTTACCTTGTCCCCTAGACAATACTTCTTTCGCGGGGTTACCATTTATTACAAAGAAGAGATCGGCCCTATGGGGACCATAGCAAGTAAACCCTTGTTTCAGATCTGTCTCATAACATTGCTCTAACTTTTCCAATAAATTCCCTGTCCAACCATCAAAAAGCGTTATTTCTGGCTTTATTTCGCAATTTATTTTTAACTCTTCAAAACATTTGCTCCAGATTTCTTTAAATTGCACCCAAGTTTCTTTTCTGATTTTTTGAATCTTTTCTGACAAACCAACAAACACCTTATCTAGTTCTTTTAAAAAACCCTCTCTTCTTGGATGATTTTTTTTTAAAATACTATTACGCTGATGTAATGCTCTATTAAAATCTCGCCACAACTGTTGATAATCTTGATTAGCATAAAAAACGATCCAATCTAAAAATTTTCTACGCCATTCAGGTTCTTTAAAAATAATCCCACTACTAGCTTCGTGAATAATTTGCGTTGGAGCTATATTGGCAATCTGTGCAACCGCCCCCCTTACGCCTCCAATTTTGCTGATTTTTTCTTTGTTTTTATGTTTCAAAGCGCTGATTTTTATTTGTTGCGCTTCTTTGTTAGAATACACCGCAGATACAGCAACAAATTGTTTATCGAAATTTATCAATCTATCAACATTAGAAGTTCTAAACGAACGCCCTAATACCAAAAAACAAATACTCTCCAATAAACTAGTTTTTCCGCTACCATTTAACCCTACAAAAACATTCATTTTTGGATCAAGCTGTAATTTTAGTGGTGCTAAATTTCTAATTCCATCTATTTGTAATTCTTTAATTAACATTTTATCTTACCGTTTAGGAACGAAGGAACGAGCACGTTTCTTAACAATTAGATCTGCATTGGCATTAACACATAAGAACTTTTTAACATTAGATCTTGAATTAAAGCGCCACATTTGGAGTTTTCTATTTTTAATAATACTTCTTCGCTATTTATGCTAGATAAAAAATCTATTAAATATTTTATGTTAAAACAAATTTCTAATGGTGTTCCAGAATAATTTACTACTATACTTTCTTGTACTAAATCTCCATTGTCATTTTGAGCTGTAACTTGCAAGCTATCTTTAGCAATAATTAATTTAATTCCTTGGGATCTATCCCCTAAAAGAGCAGCTGCTCTTAAAAAACAAGATTTTAATATTTCTCTGCTGGCAATTAATACATTTTGTTGTTTAACAGGAATTAATTTCTGATAAGCAGGAAAGGCGGCGGCTAACAATTTAGATGTAAATGTAACATTATTAATAATAACCCTAACATGATTTTCTCCTACGCTCATATGGGCCATTTGATCTGCGGGAAACTCACTTAAAATTTTTAAAAGATCAAACACACTCTTTTTGGGTAATAAAAATTTTACCTCCCCAGTTAATCCTACAACTTCTTCACTAAAGTTTTGAGCTTCTTCTCTCACTATTAAACGATGTCCATCAGTAGCTACAGCTCTTACCTCTTTATTAGAAAAAAACAAAAACACTCCATTTAAAAAATGCCTACTATCATCGTCCCCCATAGCAAATGCAGTTTTATTGATTAGATCTTGTAAAACTTTCACTTTCACTGAAAATGTAGTATTAAATTCTTTGCTACTTAATAATGGAAATTCTTCCGATTTAAGATAATTTATTGAAAAAAACCCTTGAGTTGACTCTATATGCAACTTAGAATTAATAGCAATAAAAACATGCAGATCTACATCATCTGTCATTGCTCTACATATCTCGCTTATTTTGCGAAAAGGGATCACCGCTGCCCCTTCTTTTTCAATAGAACTTAGCGGTTCTTCAACTATTAATTCTAGATCTAGATCTGTTGCAACCAACGATAGTTTATGATCAGCCGCAGATAATAATACATGAGAACCAAATATATTTGTTCCTATTTTTTTTTCTACAGCAACAAACGCTGCTAATTTTAAAAATTTTAAGAAGAATTCTTTTTTTACGAAAAAATTCATATATATACTATGTAGATAAAATTCTCATTAAATTATTAAAATCTTCTCCTAAATCACAACTAGCGACTGCAAGATCTTTTATAGTTCTACAAGCATGCAATACTGTTGTATGATCTCTTCCACCAAAAGCATCGCCTATTTCTGGTAGGCTATGGTTGGTTAACTCTTTACATAAAGCCATCGCCATTTGTCGGGGTCGAGCTACCGATCTACTACGGCGTTTAGATAACAGATCAGCTACTTTTACTTTATAATAATCCGCAACTGTTTTCATAATGTTATCTATAGAAATTAATTTTTCTTGCAAAGCAAACAAATCTTTTAATGCTTCTTGCACAAACGGCAAAGTAATTTCGCTACCAGTAAATTTAGCATTAGCAATAACCCTTTTTAATGCTCCCTCTAATTCTCTAACATTAGAACGAATTCTTTTAGCAATAAAAAAAGCCTCTTCATGCTTTAATTCTACCCCAGCCTGCTTTGCTTTATTAATTAAAATTGCCACCCTTGTTTCTAATTCTGGGGGCTGCACTGCAACAGTTAACCCTGCTCCAAACCTAGATTTTAATCTTTCTTCTATACCATTTATTTCTTTAGGATAACGATCAGAAGTTAAGATAATTTGTTGTTGCCCCTCTAAAAGAGCATTAAAAGTATGAAAAAACTCTTCTTGAGAGCGCTCTTTCCCTGCAAAAAACTGAATATCATCTATTAATAATGCATCTACAGAACGATAAAACCGTTTAAAATCATTAATTGCATTATTTTGTAAAGCTTTTACCATATCAGCAACAAAACGCTCTGAATGCAAATACACTACAATTGCTTTGGGCTTATTAGTTACAATTAAATTACCAACTGCATGCATAAGATGAGTTTTACCGAGACCAACCCCTCCATATAAAAACAATGGATTATAAGAACCACCTGGATTTTCTGCTACCTGTCTGGCCGCAGCTTTAGCTAATTGATTAGACTTACCTTCTACAAAATTGTCAAAAGTAAAAGCCTCGTTTAAAGTATTAGATTTTTCTCTAACTTCCGGATTTGAAACAACTACATCTACGTTATTTTTGATTAAATTAGCTCCTCCAACTGAAAAAGATATTTTTTCTAACAACCCTTTAGAAAGATTCCCAATAGTACTTTCAATAACTTGAGAAAAATTTTGAGTTACTTGATCTAAGACATATTGATTAGGAGCAAAAACTATTAAATTATTTCCGGAAATTTCTGTCTGTAAAGGCATTATACATTGGTTAAATAGTTGTTGTGGGATAAGATCTTTTAACCGTTGTACACATTGTTGCCACAAATCACATTGAACAGACACAGAAAATCCTTAGTGCTTTTTATTTTTGATATAAAACTAAATTATAAACTATACGCAGCTATGCAGCATACAAAAAAAATTGCTACCCACGAAACCACCTCTTGTACTTTACCTATGCTACAGAAAAAGTCTACTCTTTTAAAGCTGAAATATATTCTTTGCCTGCTTTAATTTGGATAGTAGAATTCTTAAAATCTTTTTTTTTAATTGGTTCTCTTCTTCCTTTAAGATTTTTAGCTAAAAAATTTTCCGCTACCGCATAAAAAGAAAGTCGATTTTCAGGACGCTGAAATCCATGACCCTCATCTGGGTATAAAATATACGTTACAGGTATATTATTAGAAATCATTAACTGTACAATTTGCTCCGACTCCTCCAACTTAACTCTGGGATCGTTTGCTCCATGTCCTATTAATAATGGTTTTTTTATACGATTTACATACGTAATTGGAGATCGTTCTTTTAAAAATGCTTGTCCTTCTTTAGTATCAGGATCTCCACCAATTTTCTTTTTAAAGGATGCATAATAAGGTTTCCAGTAAGCAGGAATAGATTTCATCAAAGTCTGTAAATTACTTGGACCAACAATATCGATCCCACAAGCAAAAAGATCTGGTGTTTTTGTTAAACCAATTAAAGTAGCATAACCACCATAACTTCCTCCCATAATAGCTATTTTACCAGGAGCAGTAATGCCTTTATCTATAGCCCATTGTACTGCATCAACTAAATCATCATGCATTTTGGCTCCCCATTCTCCATTACCAGCATTAATAAACGTTTTACCAAAACCAGAAGAACCTCTATAATTTACGCTTAATACTGCATAACCACGATTTGCCAGCCATTGATGAATACCATTATATCCCCAATAATCCCTAGCATTTGGCCCACCATGTACCAACAAAACCAATGGCACTTTAGAATCTAAATCTTTATATTTATTAATTCCTCGAGGCAAAGATAGATAACTTATTAAAGGAAAATTATCGCGAGAACTAATAATTACGGTTTTCATGGGGGTTAATGGCAGCTTATCTAGGTTGGACCTACCAGAAAATAAAAAATAGGCTTTTTTTACTAAACGATCATAAAAATAATACCTAGGAGCACCAACATCTCGGTTGTAAACCACAATCCACTTTTGATTATCCAATGAACCATTAACAATACTAATAGCTCCTGAAGAAATACCTTTAAGATAAATTAAATCTTCTTGAAAAGAAGGATCTATGGTAAACCATTTCTGTTTTTCATAGGTAACCCTATACCCTAAAGGTATTAATTCTTTTGGATGAAATAATACTTCATCAATGTCAGCTTTTTGATCTGAGGCTATTATGTTTGTTTCTTTGGTTTTTAAATTTATGCTGGCTAATGCAGCTGTATTTCTATCCCTACTATCTAACAAGTACAATACGTCTTCTTTTTTATTTAAAGATAAAGGGCTAGTAGTTAAAATATCTTCTGCTCCAATGGTAAAAAGTTTTGTCTTAGAGAAATTTTTTTCTAAAGAATATACAACAGCCCCACCATCTGGAGTGGTCTCTATAGCTAGTTTTATTTTTAATTTTTCATTACAAATAAAACTAGAAAACAAATTGTTCTCATAAACTAGCGTTAATTTTCCTGTTCTTATGTTTAACTGGTATACATCATGAAAATCCGCCCGCCGACGATTAATTCCAATTAAAATTTCCTCTGGAAAATATTGGCTATCTGCAATAATTCTTCCTTGTACTTTTTTAGAAGAAAACAATTCTTTGTGTTGCCCTGTTTTTATATTAACCTGATAAAGTCGCCAATTTTCATTACCTTTATAATCATCTACATATAAAATATGTTCATTATCATGGGCCCAAAAATACGTAGAAATCCCTCGGCTTTTTTTGTGAGTTACAGAATGCATACTTTTACGTTGCCCTAGCTTACCAACCCAAACATTTAAAACTCCTTGGCTTGGCGCAAGATACGCTAAATGTTTACCATCATGGCTAATTTGTACTTGAGAGTATTGGGGATCACTAAAAAATAATTCCCTCGGAATTATTTTATCTTGGTTAACCGATGAGGCATAAACCCCCATGGTAAAAAAGAAAAAAACCGTAATAGCACGAATGATTTGGTTAAACATTGGTGTTTTCCTTGTATAAATATTGCAAATAGTACTCTACATATACTGGATAAAAAGTCCATAACAAAAATCTATCAACGACAATAACTTTCTCTTTATTTTCTTAAAATTAAAGATTATATAATACTATTCGACATTATATGGTTAGAGATATGTAGATTTATGTTTCATTCCAAAAATGACGACCAAGAAGAACCTCGCCTTGATTTTAGTCAAATAAATCTTGTCCCTGTTGAGTTATCAGAAACAATAATTCATATTCTTCAAGATTTTGATTTACCTCTTAAACAAAAACACTTGCATTTAATTTTAGAACTACCTAAAAATTTAGTGTTGGTCAAAACGGATCCGCGCTTGATCTCCCAAGTTATTGTTAAATTGATGTCTAATGCAATTAAATTTACTGAATATGGCTCTATTACTCTAGCTACCGCAGTAGAACCAGATTTTGATCCGCTTAAAGAAAAAATTACTATTCATTTTGTTATTAAAGATACAGGTATAGGCATGTCTCTACCAGAAATAAACCATTTATTTCTGCGTTTTAGTCTACCAAACGAAAACAGAAGCTCTACCGAAGACGGTTCAGCTGGTGGTTTTTCAAGCTGCAAAAAAATTGTGGAATTGCTTGGTGGAATCATTCAAATAGAAAGCACCTTAGGAGAAGGTACTCAAGTGTCTTTCTCTATAAAATGTAGCCATTTAAAAGAACAAGAACTATTAGACGCTCTGCAAACTAAAAGATTACACTTCAAAAAAAGGCCTTCTCTTATCCCCTCCAAACTACATGGGAAAAACATCTTGATAATAGATAGTAATCAAGTAAACAGCTCCATATTAGTTAACCAATTAACCTTAGCTGGTTGCTTGTGTCATACATCTTCTGATAGTCAACAAACCTTGGAACAGTTAGCTCAAAATCGTTTTGATTTAATTTTGATTGGTTCAAAATTACGAGGAGACGATAGTTTACATATAACCAGGCAAATTCGCCAAAAAGAAGCTCAACAAGAATACAGTACCCCTATTATTGGGTTTTCTTTGTCTGAATACTCTTCTCAAACAACCAAAATGCACGCTATACAGGGCGGTATGAACGATTTTCTAACAACCCCTTACACCCAAAAAAATTACTTGAAGTAATGGATCAAAACATTTTACCAATACATAGTTGTCTCCACTTGCCTGATCAAGATCAAACCGATCCAAGTTCATACACTCCAGGAACCGCATCCATCGCTACTTCCTGTTCCAAAAACACTATAACCCCCTCTTCAAGCTGCGATATTATGCCATCATGTCGACGCTCAAGTCTTTCTAGCCACTCCTCCACCAAAGAACCTCCCAAAAAACAGGTTGCCTTTACTTTTCCTTGTACCGCTTCTTCTAGTTTAACATTTCAACCGGAACGCCATCCAAAAAATAAAGAAACAGAAACCCAAACATCAATCAGCCATAAAAACAACTCAACATCTAGAAAGAGATGCATAATATCTTAAATTTATAATCCTGTAAAAAGCATGATTATATTGTGCATAACCAATTATTTTATCAACAACACCAGTTTATGGTTTTTTATCAACAAGTTATACAAGGGGAAAAGTAATCAACACACAGCTATAAATTAAAGGTTAAGCAATTGATTATTAAGTGTTTTTTTAAGTTATTAACAAAAATCATGCTGTTTAATTATTACTTTAAATAAAAAAGATCTTAGAGTAACAATTATTTTTATTGCTATAATTTAACGATCATGTGTGTTTTGGTTGGCTTGCTTTATTTTTGGTAATAATTTCCAGGGAGTTTCTGTTGTTAGGCTGTTAAAAAAAATACCTTGGTCTTATGTTTTCTGTAAACTTCTGTTTTAAACACAGGAATTACAGAACAAAATAATAACCAACCCACTGGTTTAGCCTGTAAGTAAGTTTTTATTTTATAAAGACTTTTTAAAGTTACCAACAACTCCTCTGTTCGTTTATAAATATAATAACTTAAAATAAATATTTAATTCTTATTTTTTTTAACTATATAACTTTCGATTAAAGATTGACTTTTATTAGGTTATTAGTGGATAATTCCCCAGCAAATTAGAAAATGTAAAAAGTTTAGGTGTGTTATGAAGCGTACTTTTCAACCCTGTAATAGAAGAATGAAAAAAACCCATGGTTTTAGGGCTAGAATGAGAACCAAAGAAGGTAGGGCGGTATTAAGTAGACGCAGAAGAAAGGGGCGTTACACGCTTACAAAATAAATTTGTTGTTTGCTGAAATAATGAAAAAATCCTCAATGGATCCAAATTTTAAAAAACTGTTTAAAACCCCGTCAATGCTTGTTAGTAGAGATTTTTCTTTAAAAGTTTGTAATAACAATGTTGGTGTTGCGAGATTTGGGGTTGTTGTAGCTAAAAAACACATAAAAAAAGCCGTTGAGAGAAATAAGGCCAAACGCTTGGCGAGAGGAATTTTTAAAGAAAACCAAGACAGTTTTATTAATAAGGATGTGGTTTTAATGATCAAAAAAATTGAAACAGCCTCTAATTTATCGGTTTGGAAAGAAAAGATGAGGAGAGTTTTTGGGTGGTTAGAACATTTTATTCTTTAATTACTAGGATATTAATTAATATTATTTCCGGATATCAATATTTTATTAGTCCTTTTTTGCCCCCTAGCTGTAGATTTCCGATTAGTTGTTCCGAATATGCCAAGCTGGCGATTGTCCAGCATGGGTTGGTTCGAGGTTCTTTTTTGGGGGCGGTTAGACTACTAAAATGCCACGCATTTTCTAAAAATTTATAGAAATTATATAGGTAATATTTATATGGACAAACAAACGGTAAGGTATATCTTAATAGCTATTGTATTGTTTACAGGGTTTTCTTTATTTTCTAAATTTCAAGAATTGCAGCAAGATAAAACCAACTCTAAAATAACGGATGATTATAGTAAACATGAAACCATTATTGATGGAGCTGGAAAAGAAAAAAGAGGCAGAGATCAAAAAGATATTCCCGGGATGGTTGTCCCTGAAGTTATAAAAAAACATTCTCCAAGTGTGCCGGGGCGCGAGCTTGTTATAGTAGAGACTGATGTGTTGAAAGTAAAAATTAATTCTCATGGTGATTTAGTTTTTGCTGAATTAAAAAAATATCCCCAAAGCACCAAAGATCATACTAAAGGAGTTGTTTTATTAGAGGATGATGATAATAAATTTTATATAGCTCAGACGGGGTTGTTATCAGAGAGCGGTCCAGATTCCAAAACGCATGGAAGAGCTAAGTTTGCAGCAAAACAACATCTTTATGAATTAGATAGCCAAAAACAAGAATTAGTTGTGGACTTGTTTTATGATTATGATTCTAGCGGTCGCGGTTTTGATAAGAACGTTAATTTTATTAAACGCTTTAAATTTAACAAAAACAGTTACTTGGTAGAAGTAGAATATATCATTCAAAACAACAGCAAAGAAGAATACAAAGCTAGTTTATATGGCAGATTAAGACGTTTACCAGAAAAGGTTTCTAGCGGGTTTTTTTCTGGAGGATTAAGAACCTATAATGGAGCGGCTATTAGTACTCCCAACGAAAAGTATAAGAAAATTTCATTTTCCAACATGAAGGATCCATATAAAATAGCTTTTACCGGCGGCTGGATTGCAATGCTAGAACATTATTTTGTAAGCGCCTGGATCCCCAAAGCTAATTCTTTTAGCGAATATCAAACTGAAGATTTTCGAGATGGTTCCTTAGGGATGAGGTTTGTAAATGCTGCGGTTAGCGTGCAGCCAGGCGCAACAGAAAAAGTTTCTGCACAATTATTTATTGGGCCGAAGGTTGCTGATGTTTTAAAAAAGATCTCCCCATCTTTAGAGTTAACGGTTGATTATGGGGTGTTGTGGTGGGTATGTGTGCCGTTGTTTTGGTTGTTACGGGCAATTTTTAATATTATTGGTAACTGGGGATGGGCAATAATTTTTACTACATTATTAATTAAAATATTGTTTTATAGATTATCTGCGGCTAGCTATCGATCTATGGGAAACCTAAGGAAGCTTCAACCTAAGATAGAGGAACTAAAAGCTAGGTGCGGAGAAGATCGTCAAAGGTTTAGTCAATCAGTAATGGAACTATACCGCAAAGAAAAAGTAAATCCATTAGGTGGATGTTTGCCTATCTTGGTGCAAATCCCTGTGTTTATTTCTTTATATTACGTGTTGTTAGAAAGCGTAGAGTTGAGACAAGCTCCTTGGTGTTTGTGGATTATGGATTTGTCTGCTAAAGACCCTTTTTATGTATTGCCTGTGGTTATGGGAATTAGTATGTTTTTTCAACAAAAAATGAATCCTCCTCCTCCAGATCCTATTCAAGCTAAGGTTTTAATGTTTATGCCAATATTTTTTACTGCGTTGTTTTTGCAGTTTCCATCAGGGCTTATGGTGTATTGGGTGGTAAATAATACTTTGTCTATATTACAGCAGATGTATATTACCAGAAAGGTATGTGGCAAATAGAAGATGATACTATTGCGGCTATTGCTACACCTGCAGGTGTTGGAGGTGTAGGAATAATCAGAATTTCTGGTGGACAGACTAAAAATATTGCTGGCTCCATTTTAAAAAACTTTTGCTTAATTCCACAAAGGGCTATTTATACCGATTTTTTATCTGAACAAGGGGAAGTAATAGATAGCGGAATAGCAATATATTTTGTGGCTCCAAATTCTTTTACTGGTGAAGATGTTTTAGAATTACATGGGCATGGCGGGCCAATAATTTTAGGGTTATTATTACGTAGAGTTTTAGCTTTGGGAGCTAGGATTGCTGAGCCTGGAGAATTTTCTAGGCGAGCTTTTTTGCATGGTAAAATGGATTTAGTGCAAGCAGAGAGCGTTGTTTCTTTAATTAATGCTCAAACTGAAGAGGCAGCTAGAGCTGCCGTTAAAAGTTTACAAGGAGAGTTTTCTAAACAAATCAAAATATTATTAGAAGATTTAATAAGAATTAGAATGTATTTAGAGGCAGCTATTGATTTTCCAGAAGACGAAATAGATTTTCTAGAACAGAACACCATAACAACTCAAGTTATAAAATTAAAAAAACAAATTTGTAATATTTTACATAGAGCAGAGCAAGGGAGTTTATTAAGCTATGCGCTTAAGGTGGTTATCTTGGGAGATCCAAATGTTGGTAAATCTAGTTTGTTAAATTTGTTATCCGAAGACGATAAGGCAATTGTAACCGAACTACCAGGCACTACTAGGGATGTTTTAACCAACAAAATCAACATAGATGGATTATTGTTAGATTTTTCAGATACCGCTGGCATTAGAGAAACAAAAGATGTGGTAGAATCAATTGGTATACAAAAAGCTATTAAAGAAGCTGAAACTGCAGATTTAATTTTGTTTATGATTAGTGCCAAAGACTTTGTGTCTGATCAAAAGGTTTTTTGGTCGAAAAAATATGCAGAAAAAGATTTTTTAGTTAACAAAAAAATAGTAGTGTTAATTAATAAAATAGATTTGTATAATCTTGCTTCAAAAGTTTACGTTGAAAACAATATTACTTTTGTTTTGGTTTCTGTAAAAAAACAAGATGGAATAGATCTATTAAAACAAGAAATAAAAACCCAAATTGGTTTTTCTGGAGGAACTAATTTATTTACAGCAAGAACTAGGCATGTAGATGCCTTGCAGCAAGCTCTTAAGCATATAAAAATTTGCGTTAGTCTTTGGGAAAAACAAAAAACAGGATCGGTGGAATTGTTGGCAGAGGAATTGAAGATGGCTCAAGAGTTTTTATCAAAGATAACAGGAACTTTTACTTCGGAAGATTTGTTAGATCAAATTTTTTCTGAGTTTTGTATAGGTAAATAACCATGTATACCGTATTTTCTAAAAATTTTGATGTTATAGTTATAGGCGGCGGCCATGCTGGTACAGAAGCGGCGTTAGCTTCTGCTAGGAGAGGGGCGAGTACTATGTTGCTTACTCAAAATATTGAGACTATAGGGCAAATGTCTTGTAATCCTGCAATTGGCGGGGTAGGAAAGGGACATTTAGTAAAAGAGATCGATGCTATGGGTGGCTGCATGGGAGTTGCTGCAGATTTGGCTGGGATCCATTATCGAACCTTAAATAGCAGTAAAGGCCCAGCAGTTAGGGCAACTAGAGCTCAAAGCGATAGAAACCTATATCGACTTGCTATAAGAAAAATTATTGAAAACCAAGAAGGGCTATCAATTTTTCAGGCGACCGTAAATGATATTTTAATTAAAAATGATCAGGTTGTAGGAGTTATAACTAGTACTGGTATTTTGTTTAACACCCCAGCTGTCATATTGACGGCTGGAACTTTTTTAAATGGTAAAATTCATATAGGCGATCAAAATTATATTGCAGGAAGAGCAGGAGATAATGCTTCTATCGCTTTGGCTAAAGCTTTGCGTCAAATGCCATTTAGGGTTAAACGGTTAAAAACAGGAACTCCACCAAGAATAGATAGTCGTACTATAGATTTTTCTAAACTGACAATTCAACCTACCGAAACCAATACGCCCTATTTTTCTATATGGCGAGAGCCAAAAGAATTTTTTAATGTACCCAAAGTGAATTGTTATATTGCCAGAACGAATAGTAGAACTAACGATATTATTATGCAAAATTTAGAAAGATCTGCGATGTATGGCGGGATGATAGATGGGGTTGGTCCGAGATACTGTCCTTCAATAGAAGATAAAGTAGTTAAATTTTCTCATAGAGATTCACATCAAATTTTTTTAGAACCAGAAGGAATATATACTACCGAGATTTATCCAAATGGTTTGTCTACAAGTCTGCCATTTGATGTGCAGTTAGAAATAATTCATAGTATAGAAGGGCTAGAAAATGCTCACATAACTAGAACTGGGTATGCAATAGAATATGATTTTTTTGATCCTAGAGATTTGTTGCCAACATTACAAACTAAAATTGTTGCTGGTTTGTTTTTTGCTGGGCAAATTAATGGTACTACTGGGTATGAAGAAGCAGCAGCTCAGGGGTTGGTAGCAGGAATTAATGCAGCAGCTAGAGCTTTAAATATAGAAAGTTGGAGTCCAAAAAGAGATGAAGCATATATTGGGGTTTTAATAGATGATTTAATTACTAAAGGGACTAATGAACCATATCGAATGTTAACTAGCAGAGCAGAATATAGATTACAGTTGCGAGAAGATAATGCAGATTTTCGTTTAGCTGCAACTGCCAGACGATTAAATTTAATTGATGATGCTAAAATGGCAAAATTTATTAATAAAAAAAATGTTATAGAGCAAGAGATTGCTAGATTAAAACAAATTGTTGTGTTGACAACAGGTAATGATGCTGCAGAGTTTAAAAAAGTTACAGATACTAATTTAGAGAAAGAAACAAGGGCTTTAGATTTGTTAAAAAGACCAGAAGTATCTTATAAAAAGCTTATTAAACTACCATCTGTTGGGGAAGTTGGGTTAGAAGAACCTTTTATTGTTGCATTAGAAACAACAGTAAAATATGAGGGATATATGTTAAGGCAACAACAGGAGATTCTTAAATATAATAAATATGAAAAACTACCAATTCCTTTGAGTTTTGATTATAACAATATTCCTGGATTATCCAATGAAGTTGTAGAAAAACTTAACATAGCCAGACCAATTAGTTTAGGGCATGCAATTAGGGTTCCAGGAATTACCCCTGCGGCTATTTCCATTTTGTTATTATATTTAAACAAATCATGTTGCAAAAATTATTAGATGATGCCAAACAGTTTGGTTTTTGTGTAAGTAAGACTGAAGGACAAGAATTACTAAAATATTTAGATCTTTTGCGGGTGTGGAATAAAACACATAATTTATGCGCAGATGCTAGTTATCAACATATGCTAGCATATCATATTTTGGATAGCATTAGTGTTGCCGCGAATATTAACTGTGAAAAAAAAAACATTTTAGATGTAGGGACTGGCGCCGGTTTGCCGGGGATCCCGTTAGCTGTTGTTGTTCCTTCTTGTAACATAACTTTATTAGATCAAAAAATAAAAAAAATTACTTTTGTAAGACATGCTGTTAATGTTTTGCAATTGTCTAATGTTAGTATCGCGGCAGAAAGAGTGGAAAGGTTTACAGGGAAGTTTGATTTAATTATTTCTAGAGCTTTTTCTGATCTTCAAGATTTCGTGAGGTTATCTAAACATTTATGCGCTAAGCAAGGAATATTAGTAGCTATGAAGTCTGATCCTTCTTTCTTTGTTGTTGGGGCAGATTGTGGGGAAGGTTATAAAATTATAGAAGTAAAGGAACTAAAAGTTCCTGGAGTTTCTGCCAAAAGAAGTTTAGTGATTATTGCTAAGTGATATACCCATTATATACTCTCAGCTAATCTGTTTTCGGTACTCTAAAAAACAAGTCGTGAAACTCGCCTTTCGTAAAATAAGGAGCAACTAGAGACAAAGGAGGCTCAAACAACACTCCTTGTTTTTTAGAGTACCGAAAACAGATTAGCTGAGAGTATATACTAATTGCACTGTCAAAAAAATCAGGATAGAAATCTTTACTGTTAATGGTTACGCTTTTGGAACAACGTTAATTGTAAACCAAAGGAGGTTGGCGGTGGGTAAAAATTTCAAACAACGTAATATGCAACTGTATCAACAAGAGAAAACAATAGAAGTTCAAGATGACAATGATGGTTTTGATTTGCCAGAAGGCTTTGAAGATAAACTTTTTGTGGAAATGTTATTTAAAATGGCAAAAAAAAGCTTCCAGGTAGTAAGGAAAAAAACAGCAAAATTAGCCGAACAAACTAAGGAAGCAAAAGAAAAACATCAAGGATCTTTTAGGGTCCATCTAGCCAGTATAAAGACTAAAATGTTTAATGTTGATTTGGATGTTTTATGCATTGATAGTAATGTGGATGGAACTATAGCTCCTAATACCACGATTACCAATGACGAAAACAAGGAACAACAGCTCAACGTTACTACAAAAAAATGTTTATCAACAATGCGAGGTTCCATGGTTGTTTTTACAGCTAGCACCTCATCTATACCTTTGCCAATAGTAAACAGGAGTTGCAAGGGAACTGTAAGAGCAGATTTTCTAAGTTTTAGTTCTGGCAGTAAAATATTGGTTAAGCCAATAAATGTAGCTGTAACAGTTGATTGTATACCAACTAAAGAAAATAGCCCAACAAAACCAAAAACACATGCACCATCATTTTTAAATAAGTATACTATACCCAAAAGCGCTCGTAGCTCAGTTGGATAGAGCATTGGCCTCCGGAGCCAAAGGTCAGAGGTTCGACTCCCCTCGAGCGCGGTTTTGGGGTTTTTTAGGTATATACCCGTTAAACTTGAAATTAAGGTACTCTAAAAAACAAGGAGTGTTGTTTGAGCCTCGTGGGTTCTTGGTTTTCCATATTTTGCGAAAGGCGAGTTTCACAACTTGTTTTTTAAAGTACCTTAATTTCAAGTTTAATGAGCATGTTAAGAGTGAATTAAGTGAATACAAATAAAGAGCAGATTATTAAAGCTGTAGATCTTTTAAGACAAGGCAGGTTAGTTGTTTTTCCAACAGACACAGTGTATGGGCTAGGTGCAGATGCTACCTGTGAAGCTGCTATATTATCCGTTTTTGCTTTAAAGAAACGTTCATTAGGTTGTCCACTAATAGTACATATCCCTAACATAAAGCATCTTAGTGAATGGGTTGATCCAGAATATTTGAAACGGGATGAACTA
Organism: uncultured Francisellaceae bacterium; assembly: GCA_903907935.1. Taxonomy (GTDB): domain Bacteria; phylum Pseudomonadota; class Gammaproteobacteria; order UBA6186; family Azoamicaceae; genus UBA6186. The sequence goes on along the minus strand of CAIVQA010000105.1, from coordinate 13,557 downwards.
TTTGTTTTAGCAGAAAAATTTTGGCCAGGCCCACTTACTATTGTAGTAAAGAAAGCAGCAAAAGTATCTAATGTAATGACATCTGGACAGAATACTATTGCTATTAGGATCCCTAATCATCCTATTGCATTAGAATTATTAAAAAATTTTAATTCTGGAATTGTTGGTACTTCAGCTAATCTATCCGATCATAATAGCCCCACTACTTTTGAACAAGTTTTTAATGTGTTTGGTGATCAAGTTTTTATGTTAGATGGTGGTCCTTGTAATTTCGGGATAGAATCAACCATAGTTTCTTTGGTGGAAAAACCAGTAATTTTGCGGCAAGGGGTTATTAGTTTAGAAGAGCTACAGGGTTGTTTGGGGTAATTTAATTGTTCACGTGGGTACCTATTGCTGCAACGAGGACCGTACTGTTTGAGCACGTTTTGGGGGTTGTTTTTAATTATAAAAGTGCGCGAGTTACTGACCGCAGTGCAGCAATAGGTACCCGCGTGAACGATTACTGTTTGGGAACGTGTACATTTTTTAGGTAGTAACCAAATATAAAAAAAGTTGTTCTTTTTTTACAGTATAGCTTGTTATTAAATGCAATTTTGGATCTTGATCTAAAGCTAGTTCTTTTAGAACAAAATAATAATTTTTATTTTGTGTAGGTTTTTCTTGTAGAGGTTGTTTAGGCCATCTAAGCTTATTAATTTCGCCGGCAATCCTTAATCCAGCAGAAGAGTAGGATTCTACATATAAATCGTAATTGGCGGTTGTTTGTAAAATGTTTTTAGCTATATATTCTGTATTGCCATATTTAACTGTATATTCATATGGAAACCAAAATATGGCAACAAAATATTTTATAATGATCCCTATGGTTAATAAAATAATAGTTTTTTCTGTTAACTCTGCTTGCCAAACAATATAGGCTATTATTATCGCAAACCAAGGATACAGAGGTAATAAATATCGTATATTGCTTTGAGAGGCAAACCAATAAGGAATAAAATTACCAAAAGTTATCAATAAAATAATTTTTATTGATGGTATGTTTGTATTTGCGTGTTTGTAGATGTTTTGATTAAAACTAAAAAAACCCAATTTATTTTTTATTTTTAGTAATGCTAACAATATTATTAAACTTCCAGGTAACAATGCCAACCAAGTTTTTATGGGAAAAACAATAATATTATGCCATAAGGCTGCTTCAGGATTATGTCGTAGACCAAGTAAACGCTCAATATCAGCCACAGTAGTTATAAAAAAATGAGATTCATTAAAGTAAAAATCATAAGCGAAAGTAAGGCATATAAAAAGTAAATGCAAAGATATAGTTTTGAATTTAAGTAAAAATTTTTCAGATCCAAAAAACAATAATGTCAGATAAGTTATTGCATAAAAAACATAAATAGTGTGCGTTTTACTTAAAAACCCAAAAAACAAACAACAGTTTGCTAGAAAAATCAAAAACAAATTATTTTTTAATGACCCAACAATTAATAATGCCATGCTAGCAAATACAAACATAGCAAATAGCGGGTCGGAATAAGCCAACCAACCACGTTTAAACAGTAAATCGCCACTAAGAAAAACAGCAACTGTAAATAACGCAAATTTAGATTTAAATGTAATAGTTTGGTTAAATTGTATGGCCTTTTTAGTTATAAAAAACAATAAAACAGCAGTTATACTGGTGGCTGTCATGGTAACCAACCTAGCACCAAGCACAATATTCTTTGCACCAAAAAGTTTACCAAATAAAATAATTAACCAATTATATAGCGGTGGTCGAGGATAAAAATTACCATATAAAGTCGCAAAGTTATATTTTTTAGTAAACATCATTTCTAATGCTGCATTAGTATAAACCCCTTCTTCACCAACTAAAGGTAAATTTAGAGTTAATAAAAAGCTACCAATTGCTAATAAACAGATCAAACCAAGAAATTTGTTATTATTTAGCTGTAACTGCTTAAATAAATTTTGCATGTAAGTTTAATAAGTCTTTATATTTAGGAGAATTTAGTAGATCGGCAACATGTAATATTTTGCCACCAGGAAATTGTAATTTTTCTAGTCGTAGAAGGCCACTCCCAGTAGCTACATTTATACCATGTCGATTAGCACTTACAATACTGCCAGAAGCATGGCGGCTGGAGTTAAGTTCCTGGTTAACAGTTGCTTGCCAAATTTTGATAGGAGTATGGTCTTTTTCTAATTCAGTAAATGCAACTGGTTCTGGGATAAAAGCTCTAATTATACGGTCTATTTCTATAGCAGATTGATCCCAATTAATTTTGGCCTGATTTTTATCAATTTTTTTTGCAAAAGTTATGAGAGAGCTATCTTGAGGTATAGGGGTTAATTGGTTAGCTTTTAATTGTTGTAAGACTTCTAAAATGGCAGTAACCGCTAAAGGTTGTAGTTTCTTAAGTAGACTTTCGTTGGTGTCGGTAGAGGTTATTGGGCAGCTAATGCTATATAACACAGGACCAGCATCCACTTCTGGTTCTATATTGATAATACTGATCCCTGTTATATTGTCTCCTCTTAAAATAGCATGTTGAGTTGGTGCCGCGCCTCTCCATCTTGGCAATAAAGAAGTATGGATATTAATACACCCAAATTTAGGGATTGCTAAGATTTCTTTAGGTAAAATTAATCCATAAGCAAAGACAATCATTAGATCTGCTTCCAATTGTTGTAAAGTTTTTTGTGCTATAGGATCTTTTAAAGTTTCTGGTTGAAAAATTGGGATGTTAAAAGCTAGACTAGTAGTCTTTACGGCGGAATAGGCTAGTTTTTGTCCTCGACCATTGGGGCGATCTGGCCGAGTGTAGCAAGCAGAGATATTTATTCCCGCTTTTATTAATTTTTCTAAGGTATATGCGGCAATAGGTGGGGTGCCAGCAAAGATAATATTTTTTATATTGTTTTGGTTCATATGTAATCAATATATTTTATTTTTTTCTAAGTTTTTTGAGTTTTTTTTCTAAAAGACTTTTTTTTAGTGGAGATAAATGATCAAAAAACGTTATACCTTGTAAGTGGTCAACTTCATGTTGAATACATATACTAAGAAGATCTTCGGCATGTAGATTTTGTTTATTTCCTAAATGATCTAAAAATTCAACGCTAATTTGTTTATAACGTTGTATTTTTGCGTGTATCCCAGGAAAAGATAAACAACCTTCTTCTGAGGTAATAAAATCTTGATGATTAGTTATTACAGGATTAATTAAACAAAGTTGTTGATCTTTTTGTTCGGATATATTGATAGTTACAATCTGTAAAGGGATATTAACTTGAATTGCTGCTAATCCTATACCATTTTCAAGATACATAGTTTCAAACATGTTTGTAATAATACTTTTAATTTTTTCGCTATTAATATCAGATAGCTCCACTGGGGCAGCGATTTTTTGGAGTCTAGGATCTGGGTACTGTAAAATATTTAATAAAGCCATAATTAATTTATTATCATAACATACACAAAAACTAAAGGTAAGAGTTATAATTAGTATAAAAACTAATTAATAACACTATACTTTAATTACAGTGAATATGGTAATTAATTTGTAGGCTCTAATTAGTTGAAGTTGGGTAGAAAATATGGAAAAAACATTTAGATTTTTATTGGTATTTTTATTGGCTATATCAACTAGCGTTGTTTTTAGTGAAGACGAAGACTTGTCGGAAGTTGAAAAGATAACTTTAAAACCAAAGATTAAGATTTCTTCTATATCCCCAATAAAATATGAAATCACATTAGAATATTTGATGCCTTACCTAGAAAGAATAATGATTATTGATGAACTAAATTTAAAACAAGGTAAAAACAATAAAAAAGATAGTAAAAAAAATAGAATTTTTCCTATTAGGGTGCCTAGCATAAAAACACTATTTAATGTTAAAAAAAAACAGGAAGATACTTTTGAGCCAAATAAACGTTATGTAATTGGGTTAGAAAAAAAATCATTTAAAATGGCAGGTACTGATGATCGAGTTTTTGTCGCAGGTTTAGAAAAAGACAATTATTCCCAATATGTATTTGTAGATGGTAGAGAGTCTTACTATCATCCAGAAACTAAAGAATATCTTGGAACAGAAATGTTGGTTATTGGTAAGGCTATTATTGTACGTCGAGCAACTCTTAGTTTATTAGAAATAAATTCGGCTCAAAAACCTATTAAACCAGGGACACTAATTATGCCAAGCAAAAGCTTAGATTTATCAGAAAAAATTCAAGCTTTTACTCCAGATAAACCATTTAAAGGATATGTTTTATCTGTGATTCCTGGTATTAAGAAAGGTGCTACTAATAATTCGGTAATAGTAAGTATTGGAGCAAGGGATGGTGCAAAAATTGGTCATATATTAAAGGTAAAAAATGTAGATTTAGTCTTTCAAGATCCATATAAAAGTAAAAAACAATATGTTACAGCCAATAACATCTCAAAAGGGGAAGTGGTTATATATGATGTTTTTGATAAGCTAAGCCTTGGTTTGGTTGTAAAAAGCGTTGAAGACATTAGAGCGTTAGATCAAGTTGAATAAATTTAGCAGTATACTCTCGACTAATGAGTTTTCGGTACTCTAAAAAATAATGAGCGGTGTTTGAGCCCCATGCTGCTGCTGTCAGCGTTGCTGAGCGTAGGGCGAGTTCAGCGCAAAAAATGTCAGGATAGACATTTTGACGCACGCAGTGCGCCCGAAGGGCAAGCGCCAGGATGGCGCGAGTCAATTATTTTTTAGAGTACCGAAAACTCATGTGCGATCAGTATATATCCCCGTTACACTTGAAATTAAGGTACTCTAAAAAAACAAGGAGTGTTGTTTGAGCTTCATTGGGTTTTATTTTTCTATGATTTGCGAAAGGCGAGTTTCACTTCTTGTTTTTTAGAGTACCTTAATTTCAAGTGTAATGGGGATATATGCAGAAAAATTTAATAAATTGGCTAGCATTACTTAGAACTGCTGATGTTGGCCCAGTTAAATTTAAAAATTTTTTACAAATTGATCCTTTTTTAGATACATTACCTCCAATTGCTAAAAATACTTTAATTAATAGTAGGTGTTTGATTAATCAAGATTTATTATGGGCTGAACAAGAAAATTGTCACATTATGTTATTAAGTGATGATGATTATCCACAGTTATTGCGTAATATTAACTCTCCTCCACCAGTACTGTTTATTAAAGGTGATAAATCTATATTAAATAAACCGCAAATAGCTATGGTTGGGAGTCGTAATGCTAGTCCTTTGGGGATACAAACTGCATTTAGATTTGCTAAAGAATTTTCTAAATATAATATAGTGGTTACTAGCGGGTTAGCTGCAGGTATAGATGCGGCTAGCCATAAAGGAGCATTATCCAATGGGGATACGATTGCAGTATTGGCTCATGGGTTAGATCTAATTTATCCTAAAGAGAATACTCCATTAGCAGACAACATTATAAAAAATGGGGCTGTAATTTCTGAATTTCCTATAGGAACCCCCCCCAAAGCTAATAATTTTCCAAGAAGAAATAGAATTATTAGTGGACTATCTTTAGGGGTTGTGGTAATAGAAGCTTCTATTAAAAGTGGTTCTTTAATAACAGTTGATCATGCTTTAGAGCAAGGAAGGGAAGTGTTTGCCGTACCAGGATCAATTTATGATTATAATGTTAGGGGGTGCCATCATTTGATCAGGCAAGGGGCCCGTTTGGTAGAAACGGTTTCTGAAATAATAGAAGAATTAGGGTTTTTAAATATGGCAATAAATTTACAAAACAGATCAGACAAGCTAAATTATATAAAGGTCAAAGAGCCTCTAGATAGTTTGCAAACTAAAATTTTAAATAACGTAACCTATAACGCAACAGCCACCGACCTTATTATAAATCGTAGTGGGTTAGCAGCAAGTATAGTAAATTCAGTGTTGGTTAATCTTGAATTGGGAGGTTATATTGTTTCGGTGCCTGGTGGGTATACAAAATTATACTGATCGCACATGAGTTTTCGGTTCTCTAAAAAACAAGTAGTGTTGTTTGAGCCTCCTTGGTCTCTAGTTGCTCTTTGTTTTGCTAAAGGCGAGTTTCACGAAAAAATGTCAGGATAGACTTTTTTGACGTGTGTAACACGCCCGCAAGGGCTCGCGCCAGGATGGCGCAAGTCACTTGTTTTTTAGAGAACCGAAAACTCATGTGCGATCAGTATATTGTAGTAGCTTTTAATTTATTATTTGAGAGAAAAATAAAATGGGGAAAAATCTTGTTATTGTAGAATCACCTACAAAAACAAAAACTTTTAGTAAATATTTAGATCGAAATTTTGAAATTTTGGCATCATTTGGACATGTTAGAGATTTGATCCCTAAAGCAGGGGCGGTTTTACCGGAAAATAATTTTTTAATGCGGTATCAAATTATAGAGAAAAATCAAAAACACGTAGATGCTATCTGTAAAGCATTTAAACATGCAGATGCATTGTATCTAGCGACCGATCCAGATCGAGAAGGAGAAGCAATAGCTTGGCATATATGCGAAATTCTTAAAGAAAAAAAATTACTTAAAAATAAACCGATTTATAGAATGACTTCTAATGAAATAACAAAAACTGGGATTAAAGAAGCATTAATTAATTTAAAAGAAATTAATTTAGATTTAGTAAATGCTCAACAAGCACGCCGAGCACTAGATTATTTAGTTGGATTTAATTTGTCACCATTATTATGGAAAAAAGTGCAACGAGGTTTATCTGCAGGTAGAGTGCAAAGTCCAGCATTAAGAATGATTGTTGAAAGAGAACAGGAAATAGAGAAATTTAAATCGCAAGAATATTGGAGTATAGAAGCTGATCTAAAAAAACAAGAAAATGTTTTTTGTGGTAGGTTAATAGAGTACAAGGGAGAAAAATTACAACAATTTTCTATTACTAATAAAGAACAAGCTGAAGAAGTACAACAACATTTAATTAAAAGCTCTAATGGCAGCTTATTAGTTGTAAAAATTAATAAGAGTCAGCGCAAAAGAAATCCTGCTGCACCATTTATTACTTCCACATTGCAGCAAGAAGCAATAAGAAAATTAGGGTTTTCAGCAAAACGTACTATGCAAGTTGCTCAACAATTGTATGAAGGTATTGATCTTGGAGAAGGTTCTATCGGTTTAATTACTTATATGCGTACAGATTCGGTACATTTAGCAAAAGAAGCTATCAAAGAAATTCGTACGGTAATTGAAGAACGTTATGGAATTAATGCTGTTTCTGAAGAAATAAGAGTGTTTAAAACCAAGTCTAAAAATGCTCAAGAAGCTCATGAAGCTATACGGCCCACTATGGCAAATCAAATACCAGCAGCAATAAAATCGTATTTAACAGTAGAGCAATATAAACTTTATAATTTAATATGGCAGAGAACTATAGCCTGCCAAATGAAGCAAGCAGTTATCGATCAAGTGGCAATAGATCTAGAGTGTGGCCCACTTAATATTTTCCGAGTTAATGGTTCAGTAGTATCAGATCCTGGTTTTATGCAAGTGTATCAAGAAAGTATTAGTGAAGAGAACCAAAATAATAATTTAGACTACGAAAATACAAATATCGAAAAACATTTACCCAATTTAACTCAAGGAGAACGATTACCTATAAAAGATATTCGTATGGAACAACATTTTACTGAACCACCGGCGCGTTATTCGGAAGCATCATTAGTAAAAGCATTAGAAGAGCATGGTATAGGTAGGCCTTCAACTTATGCTACTATTATTTCTACTTTACAACAACGGAAATATGCATTATTAGAATCTGCTAGATTTAAACCAACAGATGTTGGAACGGTAGTTAATAAATTTTTAACTAAATATTTTCAAAAATATGTTGATTATGATTTTACTGCAAAATTAGAAGATCATTTAGATGATATTGCTCGAGGAGAGGTTACTTGGATCCCGGTATTACAAGATTTTTGGGTGCCGTTTATTGATCTAATAAAAAAAATTGAAGAGGCGGTTAAACGTAGTGATGTAACCCATGAAAAATTAGAAGAATCTTGTCCTAAGTGTGGGAAACCATTGTCTTGTAGGTTGGGGAAAAGCGGAAAATTTATAGGTTGTACTGGGTTCCCAGATTGTGATTATACTAGAAGTCTTAATAATGCGATTAATAACTCCACGCCAGAATTAGTTCCAGATCGGGCATGTCCTCAATGCACAAAACCTTTAATCATTAAAATTGGGCGTTATGGTAAATTTATAGGTTGTAGTGGTTACCCAGAATGTAAATTTATAGAATCTTTAAATAAACCAGAGGTTACTAATATAGAATGTCCTAGTTGTAAAAATGGTAATTTTATTAAACGTAAATCACGTTATGGTACATTTTTTTATGCTTGTAGTAATTATCCAGAATGTAAATATGCTGTGCGAAATACCCCTATTAAGGAAGAATGCCCTAATTGCAAGTGGCCGATTTTAACAATAAAAACCACTAAAAAACATGGTACTGAGAAGCTTTGTCCACAATCACAATGTGGTTTTACAGAAACTTTATAAAGCTAAGGAATACGCGTTCTTTAGCTAGAAATTTTAAAAGTAAGATAATTATCCATTTTTTTTTGAGCAGATAGATCTTGAGGATTTTTTGGCTGAGATTTTTCTGTTGTTTGTAAGAAAAGACATTGATTAACAATTGCTTCTTGACGTTTTAAATCTTGTAAATACAGTAGTGCTTCTTCTTGGGAAGTTATGGATGCTACAGTTTTTCTTTTTTTAGCAGTTAACTCATGACCGAGTGTGGTGTTGGCTTTAAACATAACTATGGCTCCTTTTATTATTGTTTTATAATTTTGTTTATTTAAGTGTAGCATAAAATTACACTGGTTGTGGTCGTACTGTAGATGGCGTTGGAGTTGGTTGTTGTACTTCTATGTTTGGATGAACATCCTCAGTGCTTGCTGTAAAGCTACACAATAATTGATTTTGTCTAGATGGCCCGGCGGCGGCGCCTATATTAGTGTGAAAAAGGCATCTGGAAGTATGTAATTCTTTAGCTTTTAAATCGTTGGTGCAATGGTGTAATAGTTGTTCTTCGGAAATAGGAGTAGAATGTTTTTTTTCTAGTTTTCGGTGAAGTGTAGATAATACTTTTTTAGCAAGTTCATCTTTTCTTTCTTTGTTTTCAGGAGGTTCTTCAGAAGATGTAGAAGATTTTCTCGTGGTCATCGAGCTTCTTAATAAACGTTCTAAATGTACTGTATTTTCCGTAGTATGAGGCGCCATTAATAATGGTGTATGGCTACCAATATTATCATCACTGAAAAACTCTCTACGGAAAGTTTGTTGTTGTGATGTAGCTGGGGAAGTAATGTTTACCGAAAGAGAATCAGGAGAAACTCTTTCTTCCGAGTTGCTATAACGAGTAAGTGTAGCTGGAGAAATATTATAAAGAGCAGCAATAGCTGCTTGTTTTTCTAAAATTAGTTGCTTTTTAGTTTGCAAAGCTGCTTGTTGATCTAAAAAATGATCTAGATCTGCATCATAAATTAAGGAATTTAAAATTTGTTCCCAATCTTTTGGTGATGTACCCATTTCTGATGATAATTGTTGGTCTCTTAATTTGTGTATACAAAATTCTACAACTTGTCTTATTGTGTTTTCATTAATATCGAAGCCTTGTTCTTTAAAAATTTTTTCTAATTCAGCACCTCGTTTTTTCGTTAAATAAAAATCTGGATCTCCAAATATATATTTACAAACACTTCTAGCTATAGCTTTACTTATGTAAGCTCCTAATCCGCTAAATATTAATAAGGCTAAAGAGATAGATGCCGCTTCTTGAAATAAAATTGGAACATTAAAAGCATTTACAATTCCTGTAATAAAACGAAAAACAGCTGGATTATGCAGGTAGATATATACGCCCATAATGCCAGCTAAAACTATACTGCATATTCTAAAAATACTTCTAGTTGAGTGTCGGTTTTCTATAAAAAGAGCATTTAATTCAAATTTAAGTTCTAACCAAGAATAAAAAATCAAATCGATTAATGTTGAGGTAGGTAGTAATTCTTGCATTATGATCATCTCCTCTAAAATTCTGGTATAGATCCCATCGCAATTTAGCGAGCACAATATAAATATAGCCTGATTTTTTCAGTGGTTTTTTGACAAACCAGCAATCTGGCGGTTATGTTTGGAAGGTCATTTGTTGGCTGGTTTGTTTTATAACTATACTTAACAGTATAGATATAGGTACAAATAAGTAATAAGGGCTATGCACACAATTCTAAACGAAGATTCTTTTGTCCTACCTCCAGATATGGCTAGAGAATATACTAAAACCGTAGGCTATATAAAAAATGCTGATATTGTAAAATTAAGAACCATACTTATTTTTTTTCAAAATTTGCGTGATTTTACTTGTCCAGATAGTGGTCATAATTTAATTGGAGTGGCGATACACCATTCGGCACCAATAGGTGTAATAAAAACATTAATAGAACTTGAAGTTTCTATAAATGGAGAAAGAGATGGGGGTAAAATACCATTAAATATCGTGCCATTTGTTAATACACAACCGGAACAATTTGAAGCCACTTATGAACTTATTAGAGCTGGTGCCAGATATGATTTTTGTGGTCGCGAAGATATATTATGGTTAGATGATTGTCAAAAATGTAATCCAAGATTATATGCAACAATCAGTCGCGCAATAATAGATCGGGCTAGATATACTGGTAAATTTGAAGAACCGTCTGACGAATGTTTACGCAATAAAAAACATCAAAAAATTTTTTTTGATGCCAGATTGGCTGCTGAATTAAGAAGAGTTGAAATTAAGCGTAATAGAGAAGAATTGTTAGAGTTGAAACCAAAAATTCTTACTGCTAAAGATTTAGCAGAAGTTGCTCTGCGAGAAGAAGATGGTTGCTCAATACAAATGCAGGTTGTAGATCAAACTGTTGATTTCTCAATACAGAAAACTGGTGTTATACGCATAGATCAACATTTAAAACATATGTTTAATCGTTCGGTAAAAAAATTTAAGGCAGCCAAAAGGATTGTTAATGTAGAAAAAGATAATATGGAAGCAAATAGAGTGTTAACTTTATATTATAGGAATGGTTGGGGTGGTGCTAAATTAAACCCTGATTTAGCAGAAACGCATAGTAATATAAGTGCAACGTCTAGTAATATAAGTTCTGAGCAAGCAACAACTACTTTGTTTAGGAGAAAAAGATTAACAAGTATTTAAAGTGCCGAAACATAAGCGAGTAGTTACCACGAAATAACTTTCATATTTTAAATTTACAATATATACTCCTGACTAAAGAGTTTTCGGGATATGTTTAGCGTTTTAAAGTATAAATTTTTTAAAAAAGAATTTTTGTCAGAAGTTGCTATTTTGATTGGTAATTTATTAGATCATTACGATACTTCTTTATATGCTTTTTTAGTACCAGTTTTAGCACCAATTTTTTTCCCCGATCACGCGCCTGTTGTTCAGCTAATTTTAGCATATAGTATTTTAGCAACATCTATAGTTACCCGGCCAATAGGAGCTATTATTTTTGGTTTAATAGCTTGTAAGCGTGGTCCTATATTTGGCTTGTCTTATTCTTTAATTGGAGTAGCTATTACTTCAATATTATTAGGTTGTTTGCCTGGTTACGAAACTATAGGATATTTTGCCCCGCTAAGTTTAATCGTTGTAAGAATGTTTCGCGGAATATTTGCTAGCGGGGAGAGCGCTATTGCTAAATTATATATAATTGAACATAAAACTCAAAATAACGCTTTAAAATCTTCTTTTTTTTATGATGGTTCAGTAATATTAGGTATTCTTTTGGCGTCAGTTGTTTCTACAATAGTCTATAACTGCCAATATATAAATGCTTGGCGTATTTGTTGTTGGTTGGGTGGTAGTGTAGGATTAGTTGGGGTTTTTTTGCGATATTTTTCTTGGGAGCATAAACAATTAGATAATCAAAAATTGAATAACTTTAATAAAATAAATTGGATAGTGTTATGGCAAAATAAATATAATATTTTTAAAATTGCGTTATTAGTGGGTTTTACTCACATTACTTATTATTTAGCATTTATAAGTTTAAATAGCATTGTACCTTTGGTGGCTAATATTAAATTAGCCGAAATGTTAAATATTAATAATTATTTATTAATATTTGATTTGTTAATGATTTTTATGGTTGGAGCAATTATTTTAAAATATAAATTTAATCCAGCAAAAACCATGTTGTTTGCTAGTCTTATGTTGTTGATTACCATTGTTCCTATATTTAATGGTTTAGCAAATGCTACAATTTTATTGGTTACTTTATTTAAGTTGTGGATTATAATTTGGGGTGTTGTATTTGTTTGCCCATTAAATTTTTGGTGTGAGCAATTAGTAACAAAGTTACCAGAAAAATATTTTTTAGTAGGAGTTGGAAGTAGTATAGGTGGTGCTTGTATTGGTAAAACATTAACCGCTGTTTGTTTGTGTTTGTGGTATAAAACTGATATTTTATGGGTGCCGGCAGTTTATATTGCAGGGTTAATGTTTGGTGTAGTTGTAGTTGTCTGGGTTGGAGTTACGTCTTCTGGTCGATTAATGCGGTCGCTTAAATCAGTAACGAATGTGGTACAAGGTGTTTGATTTTGTTCTACAATTGATTGCGCTCTTGTAGTTCTTGTTGAAAATAATAGTAAATTATTTGTTGTTTTTTGTTGTGTTTTTTCCAATTTAATTTGATTAAAAAATTCTTTTAATCTGTTTAGCTGATGAAAATTTAATCCTTCTATTTGTTCTATGTTTTGGCTAATTAATATTTCATTTAATGCCGAAATACTTTTAGTGCGTTCTGATGGAGTAAGCATTTTTTCTGTATCTATAATATCTTTTAACATATAAGAATCTATTCCATCTAATAGTGTTTCGGTGGTGTTATATGTTTGTGATAATTGTTCATTAGTGTAATTGTTTTCCAAATATATTTTTGCTGTAACTAGAAATATATTTCTATACAAAATTGCTGATTTTATAGCTTTTTTAGTGATTACTTTCATAGAAAAAGGATCGTTTGCTATAAGTGATTTTTGATCTATGAACCAAGTTTTAAATTTTTTTGCTAAAAATATGAACTGGAAAATGGTTCTTGCTACTATAGCCGCGTTCGCAACATAGTGCAGGATTTTTTTTATTATTTCTGCGTGTTCATTGTTTTTCTTAAAATGTGAATACAAAAACAATGAGAGGTATACTATTATTATAAGACCAAGAACAAATGCATTTATATTAAATTCTTCTATTATAATAACACGAATACCTGGCAAGTTTATTCTTATTTGTGGTTCTTCTTTTTGTGTCTCTATAGGTTTAAAGCATTTTTCAATGCTTTCTTTTTCAAATATATATGGTGATTGGTGTTTTTTGCCATTGGTGGTAGTTGTGATGTCGATATATACTGGTTCTTTAGTAACGAATGTTAACCAAATTGGATCTACAAAATTTTTATAAAATTCAATAAAATCATGGTTATTAGGCATAGATATCCACAAAGAAATTATTTATTTTAT
>CAIVQA010000104.1 GCA_903907935.1 uncultured Francisellaceae bacterium | reverse complement strand
TTATGGTAAATTGACCAGATCATTAAACTAAAAAATAACGTAAAAAGATCACCTGGTCAATTTCAAAATGTTAAAGGTATTTCATGTACGTTCTCATAGTAATATTTAGAAAAAACGGTCTTAAATTGACGGCATTAACTGCTCACCATACTGTACATAAATCCAAAAACGACTAAAATTTATATTATGCAACCACATAATATAAATAAAGTTTCACCAAGAACTATCATAAGCACCCCACCCTTACGTAATTCAACACTTTTCAACGAAAATACCCCTCCATTAAATTTTCAACCAGCATTATTATCTTCATCCCTTAACGATGATAATCCCTTACAAGAAGTGGTTATACGCCCTCTACCAATAAAATATTTTAAACATATTTGGCCATACATAAAAATTGGTATTTACGGTGGGGGTTTTTCTGGGATTGTAAATTGTATTATGTGTGTTATATATTATATTTCACCAAAAAGTTCCCAAAATACTATAATTTACAATACTATTTATCAAACCATTATACTTAATATGTCTGTTTCTGTAGTTTTATGCATAACCGGGTATGCTGCTTTTAATATATTCCATAAAATAATTCAACATTTTGAAAAAAAAGTTCCAATTAGAACAAACTCAATAAATGTTAATCACCTAAATATACCTATTAAACCATCTAGATTATTAAAAAATATAAAAATGTATTCTAATGCTGCAGATGAAATTAATCATTTTTTAGAAGGCTTGACGTATTCATTTAAGTTATTAGAAGGTACACCAGAACCTAGCGATAAACAACATGCAATTGAATTGGGAAATATATGCTGTACTTTTATTAAAGATATTACTGATAGTATGCTAATGTTAAACAACATAGAAACTGGAACAACGATTTTAACTAAAACTCCTTTTGAAATAAAATCACTTATTAATCCAATTTTTCAAACACTCAAACTTTATGCTAAAAAAAAACGAGTTCAACTCCATTATGATACTGATTTAGCAACTTGTAATATAACATATGGTGGGTATCGCAATTTATTAACTGAAGTGTTATTAAATCTACTAATTAATGAAATTAAAAATAGCTCATCAGGAAACACTATACAATTACTTATTAAGAAAGACTTCGGCAGAGCATTTAATACCCAAATGGCAATATTTGTAATATATACTTCAACAAACTCTACAGAACAACAACATCACAAGCACGGTTTTACTTTAGATACTAATTCATTTATCATGACTAGCATTTTAAATGCAAAAAATCCAAACACAGTAAGAAAATTCAATGATCATAATAATTTCAGAATTTATGCTGCTAGTAAATTAATTAATAAAATGAATGAAACAACTAAATTTTCATCACCCCAACAATCTAAGGGTACACAACAAATTAGTGGATATAATGTACGTTGGTTTAGGGTGTTATTCGAAAAACATTATTTTACAACTTCTATAGCCGTTCCAACTGAAAAAGAACCTTCTGAATCAGCATCGTCATCTAATAGTAGATCTTCGAGTAATGCTTCGATGATTTCCAAACATCCTAATACAATCAATGATAGTACATTTCTACCCGATCCAAAACCAACACAAGAAATTGTACAAGAAGTAATACAAGAAAAAGAGAAAGAAAAAAAAGTAGAGAAAGAAGTAGAGAAAGAACAGCAACCTATAGAACTACAAGATGGTATTATTGTTTCTAACCAATTATTTTTACCATTATGTAAACGTTCTCATCCAACTAGCCCAGTAGATAACAATCAAGAAGCATCTAGTTCTTCTACTCATGATAAGGTACCTGTACCTAGAGCAGTTTATAGTTAGGGTGCAGCAAAATGCCATCCTAGATTTTTTGATAATTCCATTAAAACTGCATGACCTTTAATAGTAGTACCTTTTGCGTTTATATAAGGGCTAAATACTGCTATACCAGCTCTACCAGTTGCTACTGCAATAATCAACCCGGATACTCCACTTTTAGCAGGTAATCCGGTTTTAACTAAATGCATTCCAGATTCATTATATAAACCACAAGTTGCCATAATCGCCACAACTTGATTGCTAGTTTCTTCTGAAATAATACGCTGACCATTAGGATCTAAACCACCATGTGCTAATAACATTGGTAAATAAGTTGCTTGTTTAATATTAACTTGAAAAGAACACAACATAAAATATGGAATTAACGCTTCTTCTACTTCTTTAATTAAAACCCCAGTGCTTTTCATTAAATACGCTAAAGAACGATTACGATCGGCATGCTGTAATTCTGAATTGAATACGCTATCATTAAAGCTAACTGCATCGCCAAATAAACGTTTAGTCCAACTCCATACCCATTCTTGTTGTTCAATAGGGTTCCCCGGGATCCTTCCGCTTAAGGCAATTGCTCCAGCATTAATTAATGGATTAGACGGCACTGGTCCATACTGATCCAAATGCCTAATTGAAGTAAAAGATTGCTCCGATGGCTCTACTTTAATCCAAGAAAATACTTTGCTAGATCCAAACTCCTCCATTAGACCAATAAGCAATACCAATTTAGATACACTTTGTACAGTAAATAAATATTCGGGATCATCCCCTGCTGTCATTAATTCTCCACTAGACAATAAAACAGCTGCACCTAAATAATTATGATCTACATTTTTTAATTCTGGAATGTAGTCAGCAATTCTTCCACCATTAATATGGCGACTATTATTAACCGCTGTTTGCAACACTGTTCTAATATTTTCTAAATTATTTTTCATTTTATAAAACCCCACTAGTAGTATTGCATGTACAATTTTTTTTCTTAATCATTTTATATCTAGCTAAACTTCTTTTTAATTTAACAGGCAGTTTACCTTTATAATCATTTTTTAATAATTCCTGAAGAGCTATAATTTTTTCTTCAGCATTTTTACAACGTCGTGTTCTTAAAAATGCTTTTGAATGTCTCTTACTTCTCTTTATTTTAGTTTTTTTTATCAAACGACTTAATCTTAAAAACTTATTAATATTACTCAATCTATTAATATTAGTAAAATTTTGTCCCTTTCCATAATTTTGCATAACAAATGCAGTTTGCTTAATTATTGGTTGTTTTAATAATAGTTCACAAGGGCGATCATAAAACCCAACTTTTCCATCTACAGTTTTACAATAATATATTGTTACTGAATACGAACTAGAGCTATAAAAAAAATTTAATATGCTAAAAAAAATAAATAAAATTTTAATAATTTGCATGATAATCTTTGTAACAAAAAATAAATTACCAAACCATCCTAAATTTATTTAGTTTTTTTAAGTATAATATGGAGATTTAGATTAGATTTTTGAAAAAATAATTGACCATAAAAGATATTTTGGATATTTAAATTATATAAAATTTGTTTGACAGTTAATTAAATAATGTTAAAATAAAATATTTATAATACAAATAGGAGTTTAATATGCCTGAGAGATTAGTAGATTTTTATGGTAGAGTAGATGGTTTTTTTTCTGTGTATGGTGGTAATGTTGAAGGATTTTCTAGTTCTATAGAAAAATTTGGGACAGACAAAATTGATGTTGCTTCTGGAAAAAATGGAGGCCATACTTTAGCGCATTTTGCTTGTTATGGTAGTAGCAAAATTGATATTTTACGTAAATTAAAAGATATTGGAGCTAATTTATTCCAATTAGATGATTTTAGTAGACCACCAATATTTGTAGCAGCTAATAGTGGTAAAAAGGAATTTATTGAGTATTTAATAGAGGAATATAAACAAGCAAGTAAAGATCTTTTTATAGTAGATACATATGGTCGTTCTTTGATCCATGCTATTTGTAGTTACGGTTCTTCCCCAGACGAGAAAGCAAAAGATCAAGAATTAGCAGCAAGCCTAGAATTGCTCTTGCAAGAATATAAAACTAATGCAGAACGTAAGGCCGCATTACAGCAACCAGACAAGTCAGGACTTACCCCAGTACAGTTAGCAAATGCGTGTGGCCTTTTAACAACTCGAGTTCCTGTTACTAATGAGTTAAAAAATACTCAATTTGGTGAAGTCTTTAGTAAGTATGGCATAAATCCACAAGAGGTAGTAATTATGCCAGAAACAGGTATTTCATTTGAACAATATGATTTTTTTAATCGTACATGGCTTATGTATATTACTTTTATTAATAAACTAGTAGAAGTACAAGAAGAACTAAATAAACCACATGTTGTTGTTAACCAACATAATGCACATTTTGGTGGTAGAAATGCTTTACATTTATCTTGTGGTGGCATTGCCTCACCAGAAGTAGTAAAAGCTATTTTAAGTAAAATTATATCTGAAGACATTATTAGTTGTGATAATTTTGGTAGTAATGCATTAATGTTTGCTGCTAATACAGGTCGTTTAGATATAGTAAAAGCTTTAATGGAAGGGGTAATACTTGAAAATGGCGAAGAAAGAAAATTCCCTGTAGATCAAATTAATGCTCAAGATGTAAAAGGATTTACCGCATTACACGCAGCTGCTATGGCTAGTAGTAGACCTGATTCTAGAAGACAAGTTATTACATTGCTTTTTGATCACAACATAGATCCAACTCTTGTTGATGCCACGGGAAAAACAGCATTAGAATTGGCTGAAAGCCGAGGTAATCGGGTAGTTGCAGATGCTATTAAAGACGAGATAGAAAAAAGAAAAAGTGCTGAACATGGGTTGCTGTTAGCAACTTCTTTAGAACCACAAACATATACTCCAGGATTTACGAGTAATAGTAGTGCTTCTCAGGTTAGTGTTACCCGGGAAACTAAAGATGTTTCAGTTGAGGCTTCTGTAACAGAATCCCCTACTTCTAAACCATTGTTTCCATCACCATAATAATATATTATATGCATCCAAGGTGTAATTATTTTAAATTGCACCTTGGAAGTATAGTTATTTTTACATAAATAAGAACATATAAAGAATACATAATATGCCACAGCAAATATTAGAATTAGATCCAAACAATGGTGATACTTACCTACATACAGATTATGATGATTTAAAAGTTGAAACTTTTACTACTTGCAATCAAGATGGTGGCTTTTCCCTTGAGGCAAATATAAGCACATCAAAAACCTTATTATTTTCCTGTGGACAAATATCTAGAGAAACTGAAAAAGAATGTAATAAATTGGTAGATTTATTCCAAAATAAGAGTGTGTACCCTACTTTTGCAACTGGTGAACCTATCCCTGAAGAAACTGTAAGAGAATCTTATTTATATAAATCAAAACTATGGAAATCTAACTACCCATACAGTATGTTTATTATTGAAGATCAAAAAGATGGTTCTTTTGTTGGTAGAATAGTTATGGAAGATTGTGATCCACATCCATTAACAGGACAACCATTACCAGGGTATGCCGAAGTTGGCTTAGCATTAACTGGAGAAAAACAAAATCAAGGGTTCGGTAGCCAAGCAATTACTGCTATTACTTATGCATGGGCTCCTTATGTAGCAAATCAAGGGTATAAAGTAAATGGTGAATCATTAACTCATTTATGGGCAACAGCACATCCAGATAATGCTACATCAAAAATTTTCCCTAATGCTGGATATGGTATTGTAAATACTTTTGACCATCCAAAATATAAAAAACCACGTAACGAATATATTATTGACGTAAAAACAGCTACAGAAATACGTGATCGTAGCGAAAGAAAAAATTTAAAATATAAATAACCAATATATTCCTTGGCAGCAATAAGTACCAACATTAATAGTAACCTACAGTAAGAACATGCACTCCATAAGCTTCCGCATTTTGAAATTGACCAGATTATCTTTTTACGGTATTTCTAGTTTAACCTTTTGGTCAATTTACCATAAATGCTGAAGCTTATGGGGTGCATGTTCCTAAGATTGACAAGATTTATTTTTCCAAATATATTACGTGTGTATTTACAATAAAATATAGCAGGGTTAAATATTAATTTGGAGAGATAGATATTATGCCATTAGATAGCTTAAATGCAGCATTTATAACTTTATTAAAAGCAGATATAGATAATCCTGGGTTTAAAGTAACAGAATCTCTAGATAAACAAGAAATTATTATTACTCCTTCCGATGGCAACAATCCAGAACAACTTTTTGGTTCTTTAAAAGAAATTTTTATGTCCCATGGCCATACTGCAGAACACATACCTTATGTTGTTTCTAGTAATACAGAAGTTCAACAACAAAATTCTGAACAAAGTTTTACTAAAGCTACATTTCCTCTTTTAGATATTCAAAATCTAAACTGTAATGAACTATTTACTAGGTTGTTTGATGAAGATACTAGAAAAACTAATGGTAATATAAAACAATGGATCCGCAGCAAAGGCCAAAACAACCAAACCGTTTATTTTTACATTTGCCAATCAGAAATAGAAGCTAACTTAAGAAAAGCCCAAATCGATATATTTAAAAGCATTTTATCTCATGCAACATGGGAAGACTTATATAGTGCACTGGCAGCTGAAGTTCAACATAGTCGCCATTTACCAATACACGACAGCTTATTCTCTATAGGTAATGGGCCTCTTAGTCCACATTTAGATAGTTTATTTCGCATCCAAAAAGAAGACGAAAATTTTGTTGTACGTTTCGACTGTTTGGGCTTATTAAAATGCATAATTCCACCAAAATTTAGTTTAGAACCGGAAACAACCCAATTAAGTTGTTCTTCTAACGGTGGTGGAACCATAGAAATACACCTTAATAAATCCCACTTTATGGCCTATATGTCTACTTTGCTAAATCATGGTTTTTTACTACACGAGAATAGTAGTAACAAGCTGATCCCTATTATATTGCATGGTAAAAATGCAATTCAAGTTAAAACTTTAATAAATTTTGGCATCGATTGTAGCGGTTCAATGCATGATGTTTTCTCTAATTTAAAAAAATTATTAATGACTCTCCTAACCAAACTTTCTGAAAAATTAGATGTTCATGCAACACATATTATAATTTCTCGCTTCGGTTCTAGGAACAAAAAATTTCCAACTATAGAATTTCCTCTTAACGAATTAGGAAAACAAATCGAGTCAATTTCTAGGGAATTATCAAATCCCACTACAAACGAACAAACCGCTCTATACCAATTTCTACATGAACAATATAATTCTTTTAAAAAATTCCATGATCACAATATAATTTCAGTTTTAATAAGTGATGGCGGAGATAACGATAGTGACTCAAGATATATTATAAGAGAAAGCGGTGACGATCTGATCTCTATAGTTTTAAATTCTTTAGAAAAAGAAATAAGTCCCCCACAATTTTTTTCACTTGAAATTGGAACACTTGTCGATCAAATATTAGAAACCATTGCCAATAAAACCCATGGTACTAGGATTAAAGTTGGTAACGATTTAAGAAATTTTAATTATTTTTTTGAATATCTTGATAAATTAGGAATACATCGCTACTTTTTAAATTTTATGCAAGAAACTCGTAAATTTAGACTACCGGTTATCGATGGAGAAATAACTATGCCATTGGTTACAGATCCCGACAGTTATATAACACCAGGAATACCATTCGAAATAAATAACACATCATATATCGCCCAAAAACAGCTACCAATACCTGAAAATACAGATCTAGAAGTTAAGGAATATCAACCTACTGCAGAAGTAATAGAACAACATAGAATAGCAACAATAGAACAAGATAGAAAAACCAAGCGAGAATTAGAATTAGAACAACAAATAGAATTACTTAAAAAAGAATTACAAGCTAAAGAATCACAAAGCAGCAGCACCACTGTTAACAATACTACTAGCCGCACTTTATCAGTTAATAATTCCACCGGTTCAAACTACTCCATGAGTAACGAAGAACCAAGTGAGTTATTGCCTCAAACAGTCCCTGTTTCTAGTATTCCTCTTACCATACTACGATTTCAATCTGATGCTCAACAAGAACGTTTAACAACAGTAGCAATCCAATCTTCTGATAATACTGCTATTCCTAAACATACTCAAACCAAAAAACTTTACTATTGTTGTATTTCATAAAATAATTAAAAATATCTACCCATGTGGAACAAATATCTCACAATTAATTAAGTCACACAACCACTCCACGCTTTTGGATGGTCTCCTTATAGCTAATTCTTGTTTGGGTTAATAATATTTTAAGGCCTCAAACGGACTCTACGCAAAATAAAATCTAACGAAGTAGGAATTGTTGAGGCTATTGAGGTTACAGAGTTATAACAAAATGTAAGTAATTTCGTAGTTTTAGGATAATATTTTTGCATAAGAAGTAATGATATATTCACATTATATTTTTCATGATAAGCTTGTCTTTCATTATAAGCCACACTCCATGGAGATAAAACACCATCTTCAGAACTTTTATTAACATCAGCTCCGTTGAACAAAAGTGTATTAACCATATTTACGTTAACTCTAATTATGACTCTAATCAATGGGGTATATCCTACAGAATCATAATCATCAATACAACCTTTACGTTTGCAAATAGGAGCCAAAAATTCAACCATACTTGTGCTTACTGTACCAACGGCCCCCAACAAAGCGTCCCGGAAATAACGTTCAGCAATGTTTTCTTCTTTTACTGTTTTTAAGATTAATTGAACTATTTCCATTTTATTAGTAGTAGCAGCAGAAACTAACGCTTCTCCTATACAATCTTTACCTTTACAAATAGGAACCAAAAATTCAACCATACTTGTGCTTACTGTATTAACGGCTCCCAACAAAGCGCCACTAAAATAACATTCATCAATGTTTTCTTCTTTTACTGTTTTTAAGATTAATTGAACTATTTCCATTTTATTAGTAGTAGCAGCAGAAACTAACGCTTCTCCAAGAATATCATTATTTAATAATCGTTCGTTGAGTATCGCTTCAATTAGATCCTTATTTCCTGCTACAATAGCAGGAGCTAGATTATCTACGTTATTACTAATATCTAATGTTTCTATATTGTCACCATACTGTTGTTTTAACCAACTAATTACTCGTGTTACTTCTTCTGCTGAACCATTATGTTTAATAATATAGTCTAATAAATCTACAGCAATATTATATTTGTTTTCTCTTACACTTTCATCACTGGAATGATAATTTGCATCTAGGGATGCATATAATGTTTCCAAATTACGCATTAACTGGCAGCTTTTTAAAGTATCAATTAAACAAGTTAGGTATTCTTCATTGCTATTTTGCATATCAATAGTGAAAATTTCTGTGGAAATTACTCGAACTGGATAATTACGTTTTGCATCGTCTCCTTTCATTCCAGAAATCTCTGGAGGATAATGCTCATTAGAAAAATCAAAATCAAATATAATTTCCACCAACGTATCCAAACCAGACTCATCATTATTATAATCTTTATCACTATAACTTAAGTTATTTGCATCAACTATACTCCATGTATTTTTGGAAAGATCGTACCCCAAGAAAATTGCATGTTTATTATAAGCCAATAAGAAAGCTACGTTTGTTTGTGCTGTTTGTGCTAAAATTTTTAAATAATCTTTAAGAGTGTTTTTAGAATATACAAAGGTAAAATTATGTATTTTGCAAATATTTTTGTCGAATTCTACAGGTTTAATTAAACTAAATACTAGTGGTCTACCACTAGATTGAGTCAAATTAATGGTGGACAGTATGTTTTGTTCAAAAAATAAGTGTTTATGATTGTCTGGATTGTGATACAAAGATACTCCATCAAAAAATGCTTTATAATTTATTAAATCATCAGTTAAGGCTTCTGACGCTCCCAAAGCTTCCGCTTGCTCCACGCCACCGTTATATACGCTGTGGCTACCCGAGGGCTCTGCAGACGTCGATGCACCTTCTGGGCAAGAGCCTTTCAGGCTTGCATCTTTCTTGTCTGCAGCGGTAGCCTTAAGAGCCTGAAAATCCTTAAGAACCTTAGCCTGAAAAGTCTTAGCCTTAAGATCCTCAATCTTTTTAATTTCATTACTAATTTTACGTAGCCTTTCACGAAACTTTTCTAATTCGCCAAACAACATAGCCTGCATGGCCATATTAGCTATTCCATAACACATCCCTCTTTCATTTACATAATAACCACTCTCTCCTTCTTCATGAAAATTTTTCATAAATTCAACAAAAGCACCATGCGACAAATCGATAGGCATAATTACACTCTCCTTATTAATGATTACTGTGTTATTAAACACCTTAAAACATAAAAAAAGCAAGAATTTTACAGTATTTTTGTTAGTAATACGCTAATTGCCACCTCAAAAAGAATTACAAGCTAAAGAATCACAAAATAGTGGCTCTGTTACTAAGGAATGTGCACAAAATAACTTCCGCATTTATGGTAAATTGACCAGATAGTTAAACTAGAAATACCGTAAAAAGATAATCTGGTCAATTTCAAAATGCGGAAGCTTATGGAGTGCATGTTCCTAAAAATATTACTGGCAGTACTTTATCAATTAATAACTCCACTGGTTCAAGCTGCTTCATAAGCAATGAAGGACCCCATTGACCCCTTAAGTTTAGGAACTTTTGGTTCGTAGTTTTATTACCTCTCCACACTTAAATTTATATAAAAACTTATTTAACTTTTCTGCTTTAATCTTTTTCCGCTTTCGCTTCGCTCAGTGGTTCCGCATTATTTGCTTCGCAAATAAGCGTCTAAAAATCACTATTTACCATCAAAGTTTAATCATACCTTTCTATGATTATAATAATTATCTTAAAATATTGTCAATTAAATGTTTAATTTTTTTATACCAGTTAAAATTCCACCAGCATTATAAATATCCATTACATCTTTAGGAGTTCTGTAGGACAAACTACTATGAACTCTAAAATTATTGTAAAAATCAATAAATTCTGCAAATTCTTTATACACCTCAACTAAAGTTTCAAAGCAATATATTTGTAAAAATTCTATCTCTATAATTGAATAAAAAGCTTCTATATGTGCATTTTTATTAGGTGTTGCACATGGAATAAATTCATGAAAAATTTTATTTTCTAATTTTTTCAAATATCCCCTAAATTCATTAGATGTCATTTGTGATCCATTATCACTTCTTATAACCAGATCTTTTTCTCTAAGATTATGCTTATTTAACGCAAAACTTAAGGTGGCTACTAGATTATGTGCCTTACAACTGAATCCAATATAATAATCCATAATCATCCTACTAAAAACATCTATATAAACTAAAATAAAAAAATATCTGTTTTCCCCAGGTAAATAATCACATTTTACATCAAATTCCCAAACTTGATTTGGCCTTGTTATAATTCTATTAATACAAATATTTTTAATTGATTTATGCTTAGCACGTTTAGGCAATAGTAAATTATGTTCCTTGCATAGCCTATAAAGCTTCTTGTGATTTACTATTACTCCATAATCCCTTCTCAAATAATAACGTAATTTTTTTACACCGCCACCATTAGATAAAAACTTTTGCTGTCTGTATTTTTTCAATGCTTCAATAATAAAGTTATCATCAATTGTTTCTCCAACTATATTAATAGATTTATTACTACAAGGTCGACCTTGATTAAATTTTCTTTGATCGGCTGTTTTCAACTTGCAGTGATAATACCAATTATAGCTTGAAATTTCAGCAAATTTTAAAATCTTGTTAACACAAAAATCCTGTTCTATAAAGCATTTTGCTACTTGCATCTTTACCCCAATACTTGGCAAGTTTTTTTTAACAATTCTTTTAACACAGAAATTTCTAAATCTTTGTCAACTACTGTTTTTTTTAATTGTTTATTTTCTATTGCTAAATCATTATTATTAACAACAGATAAATTTCGTAATCTATGTAACCAAGTATGAATTGTAGTAGTTGGGATGTTATATTTTTTGGCTACTACAACTATATTTTTTGTGCTCTTAACCTCTTCTAAAATTTGTTTTTTTTCTTGTTCAGTATATTTAGCTTTCATGCTTGTTTACCCCTATTGTTACTAAATTTACATATTGGGTAAATAAAATCTACGAATAAAAACTCTCCAAGGAATTTAGGGGGTCAAAGAGAGGACCAAGTGAACTATCAATGCCATCAACTTAAGGATTTAATAACATTAGCAAGCCAATCTTCTGATAATATTGTTATTCCTGAATATAGCCGAACAAAAAAGGCTTATTATTGTTGTATTTCATAAAAAATAATTAGGACCAATCCAAACTAGATTTTTTTATTGTTTAAATCTGCAATTAGTAATTTATCGAGCTAACCGTCGATTAATTAAGAAATTAAAAAAAGTGATCCCTTGCATTAACTGTTTTTTTGATTATCATTTTTACAATTAAATTATAACAATAATTATAAATGGGGAACGATATGTTCAGATATAATCAAGAAAAATCAGTATTAGTATTTACTTCAGGAAAGACAATAACCTATACATTCCCTCTACCAGTAGCACCAACAACAAATCATCCTACTAGTTCTATTAATATATCTGATTTAGAAGAAACTTTATTAACCTCTAGAACTAAATTTACGTCCATAACCACAACAGCTATGCCGCAAGCTACTTCTAAAGAAGTACCTCAAGACTTTTTTAATTTTCCATATTCTTTAGAAAACTGTAGCTATTTATTGTTATTGCGAAATCAATCATTACCTGATAATAAAGATAAATTTATTAACGTTATTTTTAACAATACAAATTCTCAAGCATTTAAAACTCAAATTAAATTATTATTATTGCTTAGCAGACAAACAAATAGTCCGATTATTTTTATCGCCAATGAACCAAAAAAAGAAAACCATTTTCTTTGTGGAATAGTAAGTAATAATAAATTATTAATTATTAATCCTTTAGGAAGATCTGAATATAATAAATTTTGTTTAGTATTGCTAGATGAATTAAAAACAGAAATATCAAAGTTATATGGCATTAATTTAAGTATATTTTTATCAGAAGAAAAGTTGCAGAATGAATGGTATGAGTTACATATTAATAGTATTCATAAATTAGTTTCTTCTGGCCTTATTGCCACTGAAGTAGCAATTACTATTTTGTCTACAATTACCTACGATCTTATTGATAAATTTTTTGATGATAATAGTAAGACTAAACCTCAAAACACAAATCCGATAACAAATACAAATTTATGCTTGGGTTTAGAATATTATCCTGTTAAATTAAGTACTTTATTGCCAGATTTATGTAAAATGCTACTGTCTTCAAGAATGGATTATCACAAAGAAATTCCTTATACTCAACAAACCTATAGAGAAATTATTATAAATATCCGTAATAATCAAAATAAGTTGTTGCAACAAGCACAATTTAAATTACCCCCAGATCCATTTCAAGAATATTTTAATACACTTAGTAATACAGTAAGTATAGATCCTGTACAATTTAATCGTTTAGTAACTCAAGCTTTTCAAAAAATTGGTGAATATATTCCAGAAACAGGCGAGACGATAGTTTATAGACCTCGCGCTAAGTATGTTGTATAAAAACTATAAAATTATGCAGATTGTTATATTTCAGAAAAAATAATTAAAAATATTTTTTGGCAAAAAACTTAAGATCCACCTAAACTAGATTTTTTTTCTTGACCTTCTGTTGGAATATCTACAGGCTTACTACTATCATTAGGTAACGAAACACTGCTACTACTACTAAATGTAGGAGTTATAGAAGGAACAGAAAAACGTGCAGTAAGATCACTATGAACACCAGAAATAGCAAGATCGTCTGTACTTAAAAAGTGTCGTTGTATTTCTTCGCAATAACCTACATCTGTCGTTTTTAAAACAGCTATTATTTTATCAATGTCTGATTTTTCATACTCACCTAATCCTTTTAAATATTCTATTTCTAAGCTCTTTAAAAAAGGGGCATATGATTCTTTTGGTAATTTGTACAATATCAGCATAACATCAGAGCAGTCTTTAATTTTTGATTTTAGAAACTCCATTCCTATTTTTTCTAAAAAATCCATATGTAAGTTTTCTGGTAACTTCTCCAATATTGCAATAAAACCATACAAGCTATCAAATTTTGATTTTAGAAAATCTATTCCTATTTTGTCTAAAAAATCCATATGTGAGGTTTCTGGTAACTTATCCAATATTTCAGCAACATTATACGCGTTATCAATGTCTGGCATTAGAAAAGCAACTCCCATTTTTTCTAAAAAACTCATACGTGAGTTTTTTGGTAAAACATTAAATATTTCAGCAACATCACGTCCTTTCTCTTTCTCAATTTTTGATTTTAGAAAATCTATTCCTATTTTTTCTAAAAAATCCATATGTAAGTTTTCTGGTAACTTCTCCAATATTAAAACAACATCTCGCGCTTTCTCAATGTTTGATTTTAGAAAATCTATTCCTATTTTTTCTAAAAAATCCATACGTGAGGTTTCTGGCAACTGATCCAATATTTCAGCAACCCCATACGCACTATAAATTTCTGACTTTAAAAAATCCATTCCTATTTTTTCTAAAAAATCCATACATGAGGTTTCTGACAATTTATATAATATATGAATAACATCAGTCGCTCTATCAATTTTTGACTTTAAAAAATCTATTCCTATTTTTTCTAAAAAATCCATACGTGAGATTTCTGGTAACTTATATAATATGACCGAGACATCACCAGCTCTATCAATTTTTTCTCGTAGAAAATCCATTCCTATCTTTTCTAAAAAATCCATACGTGAGTTGTCTGGTAATTCTTCCAATATGCTAATAACATCACCAGCTCCATCAAGTTTTTCTCGTAGAAAATCCATTCCTATTTTTTCTAAAAAATCCATATGCGAATCTTTTGGTAATTTTTCGAACATGTTCTTGATACCGTCAAGTGATAAATTTTTAAGTTCCCCGACCGCATACTTTTCTACAAACTTCATTCTTAAATTTTCAGGCAACAGTTCTAGTATGGTATAAACAACATTATAATAATCATTATCAATTGTAATAAATTTTTGTAGATCTACTCCTAGGGTATTTAATCTTTCTAAAAAATTAAAGCGTAAATCTATTGGCAATTCTTCTAATATCATCCAAATATAGTTTTCATTTACCTTTGTTGAGTCTAATAATGATTTTAATTTATTCCCTTTATCTGGTAAAACAGAAAAATCAACTAGAGTTTCTAATACTAGTTCTGACATGCCAACGATCGTTTCATTTGTATCAAATTTTATGCCTAATTCTTTTATTATATTTTTGTCTATCAATATACCAATTATGTTTTTTTCATTTAAACTATTTGGATCTATGCCTTTTTCTATAAGAAAATTCCTTAACATTAAAGTTAAAAATGTTAACTTAGTTTCTATAGTAACTTTTTGAGAAAAACAAAATTCAGATAAATCTTTTATTGTTATAGGGGATGGCAGATTTTTTAAGTCAATATATTCTCCTTTTTGGTAACTATTGATCATTAATGCCATTATTTTAACGTTAGGATCTGTGCATACAGGTGATAAGGCTAGTTCTAGATCCGTTTGTTGCTGTTCCAATAAATAAGGAGAAAATGATTCTAAAGACTTTGAAGGATCGTAGAAAGATATTGGTATAAATGTTGCCCCAGTATTAATTTTTAAATCAATAGCACGTATTTGAGCAGTCAACTTAGCTGCAAGCCTTCTATCGCTGTTAGAACCTACACCTGTATAAAAAATACCTATTTGACATCTTAGATCTTCTGGGATCCATTTTAATCTTGCAAGAATTTCATTATAAACTGTCTTATCTGTATCTTTTAAGGATTCCATTGATGTCTTTGTGGCTTTTATTAATGAATCAATAGTTTTATGCCAAACATTTCCTGCCGTTTTATCACTATAATATTGTAGAGCTTCTGCTTCTGTTTCAAAATAATAGGGTCTACCAACAGTACCACCATCATATAACATTTTAATAGATGTTAGTAAGTGATCATCTTTTTCGGCAGTTTCTGAAAAGAAAATTATCCCAGATAAATTATCTCTTTTATTAAATCCAAAAAATTGAGTCGACAGTCCTTCTTGTGGTGCTACAACACTAGTAGATTGTGGTTTAGATCCTCTGAATATATGTCCTATTTCTGGAGAAATAATCTTTTGGATTATTTCATGGTCCCATGGTAAATATAGTTCTTGAGTTTGTGTGGTTAATTCCTGTGTTGCTTTTATAGGAAGTATTTTATCTAATAATTCTTGAAGGCTAAAACCAGTATTATTAGCAATTTTTTTAACTCCTTTTTGGGTATTAACAATTAATTCAAAGTTACCATCATCTTTTAATACTATTGCAGGTGCGTACTTTGTACCCAATTTTTTAGGCAAGTCTTTTTCATGAATAAGTAAAATTTTACATTTTCCCTCTAAATTAGCTTCTTTTTCTTTGGGAGAATATGTTGGTTTAAATTTACCGGTGGTTGTATTTCTAGAAATTACCCCATCGCTACTTACTTTGTGAGCTTTGTCTTGCTTTTCGTCCATTCTTAAAGGAGTTAAATCTTGCCCTAACATTCCTTTGACAAACATAGGCCAATAGTTAACTTCATCAGTCCTAATAGTTTTTATTAAGGCACGCCTATATTGTGCGTATATTTTTTCATATAATTGTTGTTCGTCTGATTTTTTTTGTTCGTCTAGCTGGCTTGTTTTTAATGCTGTATTTTCTAGTCCTTTATACAAATCTTTATAAGTTTTGATTATCGTTTTTAGTGATAAAACATCTTCCAATAATGATTCCATTTTCTTATAAGTCTTTTTATTTAATTCTGGTTCCATTTCTCGTCGTTGAAGTTCATCATGCAATTTTTCGGCAAAACCTTCTTGTTCTAGTAAGACCATTGCGCCATCATGTTGTTGGCCACTTTTTAATATTTCTGGAGTAGCTTCTCCTTCAAATGACATAGTAATAAATTTATGAGACAGCATGTTTGTCATACCGCTATTTCGTAAACTACCTCCACGTACAATAGGTAATACAGCATACTTGCATTTATTGAAATGAACATGCAAATCTTTTACTGGTACATTTAGGTGTAATTCTATTGGTAATTCTTTTGTTAAGGTAGCATCACTTTCGTATTCTGTTAATTTGGTTTCAAGAGCACCAATAATTTCAGTAGCTTGTTCCGATTCAGATTTTGTATTTATAGCTGGATCTGCAAACTTATCGGCAATTAATTGGGTAATTTCAACCTCCTTACTTGGGTACATTGCCACCATAATTTTTTTAAGTTCTTCGATATTTTCTAACACATGCCTTTGTATGGTGCCAACCATAATAATTTTCATGTCTTTTAGTTGATCAGTATCTTTTTTTAATTCTGCCAATTGTAATAAGTACCCAATTCCTTTGGCTTGCCTGATCATACCAAAAAATAAAATATTATTTTCTCTATCCTTAGGTTCGCGTAATTCTGGTATTTCTGGTATTGTTGCTTGAACAGGTATAACGCTTGTATTCTTAGGTAATAACTCATATGGTATATAAGATTTAGCTGCTTGTTTATCGTATTCATCTAAAAAGATAAGTTGATCGGCTACTTCAAAGTAGTTTGCTGCTTGTGATTTTTGTTGTTCATCATATTTAGCGAATTCTATTGAAGTAATTACAACCTTTACCCCTGTTTCTTTTTTAAATTTTTCTATATTTTCAGGTTTGAAAGCACAGCCCGTTTTCGGAGGGTTAATCATAATATGTAATATTATTGGTTCTCTATTTTGAGGGTGCTTAGCTTTAAATTCTCTTATATTTTGATAAATTGTTTCTTCTTCATGTATGCCTTGTATACATTCAACAATATTAGCTGATACACTTTCTTCTACACTACTAGAAGTGCTACTAGAAGAAGGTTGGACACTGCTTTCTTTAAAAGAATCTTGTAATTGTTTGGCCAACGTTCGCGCATAATCGATATCGCCTGTACCTTCTTGCTCATCTTTTGCGTTTTTATGCGCTGTGGAAATAAATATTGATGGCATATACACCTCTACTTTTATAATAACTATATAATTAAAAGTATAATATAAAAATATGCCTGATTATTGTTGTATTTAATACGAAAAATATTTTAATTATGATCAATCTTATCAAAAAATTTTAATATTGCTCTTAAAAATCTTGCTGCTTGACCACCAGTTACTGCTCTATGATCAAACGTTAATGATAACGGCAAACAATCTTTAATTACCATATTTCCTTTTAAAGCTACTACAATTTGTCGTAATTTTCCAACCGCTAAAATAGCCACAGTTGGTGGCAAAATAACTGGTGTTGCATAACGACCAGTAAATTTTCCAAAATTAGACAAAATAAATGTCGGATGCTGTAATCGTTCTAATGCTATTGTTCGAGAATCTATTTGTTGAAGTAATAAATTTAATTCACCACGTAAATTATCGGCAGATTTAGAAGCAACATTTTTGATCACCGGGACAAATAAACCTTCTTTACTATCTACCGCAATCCCTAAATTAACTTCGCTAAATAATTTTTGTTTAAAATTATTGTTATGATCTCTTTTAAACCAAGCATTAAGTGTTGGCTCTAAAGTACATGCAAAAACTATCGCTTGCATTAAATTAACTGTTGTATCTAGATTAATAGAATTAGTTAAAATTAAGTCTTCAAAAATTGTCGCCGGCACTACTTCTGCCAAAGATTTCTGCATGGAAAGCGCCATTGTTCTAGTAGTATGATCTACGAAGCTCCAACCAGAATCATTTTCATCATTAACAATATTAGCAGATGCTTTTTCTAGATCTTCTCGAATAATAGTATTGTTTGGTCCAGATGGGACTACAGAATTAAGATTTACATTTAATTTTTTTGCTAAAGCTCGTACAGCCGGGGTGGTTTTTATAATGCCAACTACTGTACCAGGATCTGTTTCTTCTGAAATAACTTGTTCTTCTTTAAAAATAACTAAAGGCTGCCCGGTTTTTAATACCTCTTTAGGTAAACCGCACAATTCTTCAATAATCCCATTTTGAGGGGATGGGATCTCTACTACTGCTTTTGCAGTTTCCACAGATACTAATAATTGATCAACTTTAACATGATCTCCCACCTTTACATGCCATTCAACTATTCCAGCATCTGGTAACCCTTCTCCTAAATCTGGCAAATTAAAAATTTTCATAAACTTTAATACTCCAACACTTCTTTTGCTGCTTCTAAAATTCTCGCAACACTTGGTAAATAGCTACCCTCTAATTTATATGGAGGGATATTTGTATCAAAACCGGTTACTCTTTTTACCGGAGCCAATAAACTAGTTAATCCCTGATCAGCTAAGTTCGCTGCAATTTCTGCTCCAACTCCAAAAGATCCTGCCGCTTCATGAATAATTACGCATCTACCTGTTTTAGCTACCGATCGTAAAATAGTCTCCAAATCTAATGGTTTAATAGTTGCTACATCTATTACCTCTACACTAATATTATTTTTAGCTAATTCCAAGGCCGCTATCTGAGTTTCTTGCATCATAGCGCCCCAACTAACAAAAGTAATATCTTTCCCTTCTTGTAACACAAAACAAGTATCTAATGGTAGAGATTTACCATCATCATTAATTTCTTGCTTAAATAATCTATAAATCCTAGTTGGTTCCAAAAATATAACCGGATCTGGATCAAAAATTGCTGCTAACAATAACCCATATGCCATCTCGGGAGAAGAAGGTACTACTACTTTAATTCCAGGAATGTGCGCTAAAATTGCCTCGGTACTCTCCGAATGATGCTCTGGAGCATGAATACCTGCTCCATATGGAGTTCTAATAACCATTGGACAAGAAAGACGCCCCCTAGTACGACTACGCATTCTAGATGCATGATTAATTATTTGATCTAATGCTGAATACAAAAATCCCATGAATTGAATCTCGGCAACTGGCCGTAACCCACTAGCACTCATTCCTACACTTATTCCAGCTATCATATTCTCTGCTAATGGTACATCTAATACTCGCCCTGGAAATTTTTCCTGTAACCCAATGGTAGCCCGAAATACTCCACCGTTTTTTCCAACATCTTCTCCAAATACTATTACATTCTCATCTTGTTGTAATGCAAAATTTAAAGCCCTATTTATCGCCTCAATTAAATTAATGATCACAATAAATCTCTTTGAGCTTTTAAAGCTTTTGGTAAGGTTTTATATAGATGATCAAACATACTACTAGCCGGATCTAATTCTAATGATAAATAATTATTAACTGCTGTCTCTATTCTTGTTTGACATTCTTGAGTAATTTCTAATTCTTCTTCTTTAGAAAAATTATATTGTTCTTGTAAAAAAATCTTTAATCGAAGTAAAGGATCTGTGGGTATTGCTGCCTGTTTTTCTTGTTCATCTCGATAACGCCCAGAATCATCAGCTGTGGTATGATCCCCCATACGATAAGTTAAAGCTTCAATTACACTTGGACCATTATTGGATCTTGCTTTTTCTATTGCAAATTTTAATCTGTTTTTTAAAGCAAACACATCGTTACCATCCACTTGCTCTCCAACTATTCCAGCTGCAATAGCTTTTTGGGCAAAAGTTTCTGCTTTAGTCTGCATTACAGTTGGTGTAGAAATAGCCCATCTATTATTAATAATTAGAAAAACTATTGGTAACTCCCATAGTTTTGCTAAATTTAAAGCCTCGTAAAAATCTCCCCTAGAAGTACCACCATCTCCTACCGTAGTTACAACTACTCGCGGTTCTTTTTTATATTTAAAGGTAAAAGCAGCCCCTACAGCATGTAAAGTTTGACTAGCAATTGGTACACAAATTGGAAAATCATGCAAAGCATACTTAAAATTATTTCCATTTTGAAAACCACCCCAATATGCTAAAATTTCTTCCATTAATACTTTACGCCACAACATGGTACCCAAATCTCTATAATATGGACAAAATAGATCTTCATCTCTCATACTACTACCGATTGCAACCCCTATTGCTTCATGCCATAAACAAGAAGGATAAGTGCCTAATTTGCCAGTTCTCTGCAAATTAATTGCCTTAGCATCAAATAATCTAGTCTTTAACATGTGAGTATAGATTTTTAATAATTCTATTAATAATCCCTGATGATTATTAATAAATTCAGGAAAAATTTCAAATAAATCAACATTTAACTTACCTTGTTCGTCTAAAAATTGATAAAAACTTATTTGAAAATTTGCAACATAATGCATCAATCAATCTTCCTGTAATCGTTCTAAAGCCATGTTATAAGCAATTTTATTGGTATCAATATTATTTTGGACACTATCTCTAAAAACATTTAACAATACATTATAAATATTATCTACTTTTTCTAAATTTTGTTGTTCGGTTTGATTCATAACCGGACCTGCCACATGAATTAAACCACCAGCATTAATTATAAAGTCTGGCGCATATATTATGCCTTTTTGATGCAAATACTCTGCATCATAATTGAGTAATAATTGATTGTTAGCGGCACCAGCAATAATTTTTACTTTTAATTGATCAATAGTTTTTTTTTGTATTACCCCTCCTAATGCACATGGGGATAATACGTCAGCATCTATTTTATAAATATTTTCTAGATTAGAAATAATATTAACTTCTGGAAACTCTTCTTTACAACGAATAACTAATTTAGGATCCTTATCGCAAATACTAATTTTTGCTGCCTCTTTATGTAATAACTTTACTAAATTATATCCAACATGACCAACACCCTGCACTGCAACGTGTATATTTTTTAAATTATTTTGAGCAAATTTAAATTTTACGGCAGCTAAAATACCACGAAATACTCCTCTAGCAGTTGTTATTGATGGATCTATAACAGAATAACTAAACTTAGAAGTACTAGTAACAAAAGAAGTTTCTTTAGCAATTTGATCCATATCCAAAACGCTAGTTCCACTATCTACCGCAGTTATATATCTACCATTTAGAGTATTTAAAAATTTACCAAATACTCTTAAAGCTTTTATTCGTTGTTCATGATTAAAATTTGGATCTTCGATTAAAACTGCTTTCCCACCGCCTAAAGGTAAATCATGAATTGCAGCTTTTAATGCCATTGCCTTAGCTAAATAAATTGCATCTATAATTGCTAAATTAGTGGAATTGTATGGTAAAAATCTACAACCACCTAATGCTGGACCACGTTTTACACTATAAATTGCAACAATACCTTTTAGCCCACTTTTTTGATCAACTATCATGTGTAACTCTTTACACCCTATTTGTTGAGCAAGATCTAAAGGTTCCACCGAAGTTGTTTTACTAACAACTGAGATTTTGTTCTTTGTTTCCATATAATATTCTCAATATTATTAAAGCTTCTACATCAAACTCCCCCTCTCCACTTAGTGGAGAGGGATGGGGTGAGGAAAAAATTTATTTGTTACAGTGTAAAAATAACGTTATGATACCTTTATATTTTGTAATAAGTAATAAATATTTTAATTATTATGTTAACATACCCAAATTTTGATCTTCTTTATCAATCTGATAATAATACACTATCTTTATTTCGTGAATCTATCCAAAATTTTGTTAATCAAGAAATAGCCCCCATAGCCCAACAAGTAGATCAACAAAATAGTTTTCCTCACGAATTATGGCCAAAATTAGGAGCTATGGGTTTATTAGGAATAACGGTACAAGAAAAATTCTCCGGTAGTAATTGTGGTTACCTAGAACATATTATTGCTATGGAAGAAATTAGCCGTGGCTCAGCATCAATTGGTTTAAGCTATGCAGCACATTCAAATTTATGTGTTAATCAAATTCATAATTTTGCATCCGAACAACAAAAACACCAATACTTACCTAAATTAATAAAAGGTGAATGGGTTGGCGCATTAGCTATGAGCGAATCTAACGCTGGATCTGATGTATTAAGCATGCAATTAACCGCCACTAAAAAATCTGATCATTTTCTGTTAAACGGCAGTAAAATGTGGATCACCAATGGTTCGGAAGCTAATGTAATTATTGTCTATGCAAAGACTAACTCCAATACTAGCCCTAACAAAAAAAATATTAGCGCCTTTATTATTACCGACGATTTACCAGGTTTTTCTAGAGCACCTAAATTAGATAAACTCGGGATGAGAGGTTCTAATACTTGTGAATTAATTTTTAATAACTGTAAAGTTCCATTAGAAAACCTTTTAGGGGAAGAAAATTCTGGAATTAAAATATTAATGAATGGTTTAAATTATGAACGGTTAGTTTTAGCAGCTGGTCCTATTGGGATTATGGAAGCTTGTATGGATTTAGTAATTCCGTATATCCACGAAAGACAACAATTTGGTAAACCTATAGGTGAATTTCAATTTATTCAAGGTAAAATTGCTAATTTTTATACTAATTTACATGCTTCACGTGCTTATGTTTATGCACTTGCTAAGCTAGCAAATTTAGGATTATTAACCAATAAAGATGCTGCTAGTGCTTTATTATTTACTGCTGAACACGCTACTAAAATAGC
The DNA here is from genome assembly GCA_903907935.1 of uncultured Francisellaceae bacterium. Classification (GTDB taxonomy): domain Bacteria; phylum Pseudomonadota; class Gammaproteobacteria; order UBA6186; family Azoamicaceae; genus UBA6186. The sequence goes on along the minus strand of CAIVQA010000104.1, from coordinate 8,427 downwards.
CTTGGATACTATCCAAATTTTAGGTGGCAATGGTTATTGCAACGAATATGCTGCTGGTAGATTATTAAGGGACGCTAAATTATACGAAATTGGTGCCGGTACCTCAGAAATTCGTCGCATTATAATAGCTAAAGAAATTTTTAAAGAAACCATAATATAAATATGCCAATTATACCTACCAACCTCGATACAAACAGCAGCGGCTTTAAACAAAATCAAGCCTACATGGCTAATTTAATAGAAGAATTAAAATTTAAAACTAACATTGTCTTAAAAGGTGGCGGTGAAAAGGCTCAACAAAAACATATTAACAAAAATAAATTATTACCCAGAGACCGCATTTCAAAATTAATAGATCCTAACCCAGCATTTCCGTTTTTAGAATTATCACAATTAGCTGCGATTGATATGTATGATAACGATCTAGCTAGTGCAGGAATTATTACTGGTATTGGAAGAATTTCTAATACCGAATGTATGATAATCGCTAATGATGCAACTGTAAAAGCAGGTACTTATTATCCAACAACTATAAAAAAACATTTACGAGCACAACAAATTGCTTTAGAAAATCATTTGCCTTGTGTTTATTTAGTAGATTCTGGTGGGGCTAATTTATTATTTCAAGATGAGGTATTCCCTGATGCTCAACATTTTGGCAGGATCTTTTTTAATCAAGCTCAAATGTCTGCTAAAAATATTCCTCAAATTGCCATAGTTATGGGATCTTGTACCGCAGGTGGGGCTTATGTTCCATCTATGTCTGATGAAAATATTATGGTACAAAACCAAGCTACAATTTTTTTAGCTGGGCCACCATTAGTAAAGGCAGCAACTGGAGAACAAGTATTGGCTGAACAATTAGGAGGAGCCGATCTACATTGTAAATTATCAGGGGTGGCTGATCATTTAGCTATAGATGATCAACATGCTTTATTAATTGCTAGAGAAATAATTGCTAATTTAAATAGAACTAATTTTAAAACAACTGAAAATATTTTAAATTTGCAACAACCAATTCAACCCCCTATCTATCCTATTACAGATTTATACGGAATAATGCCAGCCGATCCTAGGATCCCAGTAGATTGTAGAGAAATTATAGCCCGCATAGTAGATGGATCAGTTTTTCATGAATTTAAAGCATTATATGGAAAAACTATAATATGTGGTTTTGCTAAAGTAATGAGTTGCCCTATAGCCATAATAGCTAATAATGGCATCTTATTTAATGAATCTGCAATTAAAGCTACTCATTTTATTGAAATATGCTGTAAACGTAAAATACCTTTATTATTTTTACAAAATATAACTGGATTTATGGTTGGAAGTAAATCAGAAGGAGCTGGAATAGCTAAAAATGGTGCAAAAATGGTAATGGCTGTTGCTAATGCTAAAATCCCCAAAATAACTATCATAGTAGGTAACAGTATCGGCGCAGGAAATTATGCTATGTGTGGTAGAGCATATAATCCAAGATTTTTATGGACTTGGCCAAATGCAAAAACTTCAGTTATGGGAGAAAACCAAGCTGCCGACGTCTTATTGGAGTTACAAAAATCTAAGTTATCCCCAGAAGAACACGAAAATTTTAGACAAAAAATTATTAGTCAGTTCCAACTACAAAGCAATGCATATTATGCGACCGCAAGAATTTGGGATGACGGTATTATTGATCCAATTAACACTAGAAATGTGGTCGCTTCAGCATTATCAGTTTGTTACAACACTCCAATAGAAGATACTGATTTTGGGATTTTTCGTATATAATATGTTAATCAGACATGATTAGTATATAAAAACGGGAGCTATTTATGAAAATAAGAAATTATTTATTATTGTTAACTCTTACTGCTTGCAATAATTATTATGAACATGAATACGTCTATATCCCACCAGAAGGAGCTCCAGCCAGAGAATGTATTTTAGCTTGTAATAGTAAATTACAAGATTGTAAAAAAGTTGCTAATAAAGCATATCAAGAATGTTTAAGAAATGCTGAACAATCTTCTATGTTAAATTACAATATAGACTTAAACAATAAACAAATTTCTAAAATCAATGAAGAACGTGACGTTATAGAACAATGTCACACTAACAGCCAAGATAAATGCCAACAAGACTACAATTCTTGTTATTCTGATTGCGGCGGTAAAGTAGAGCAAAATAATTATTCATCGGTTAATACTAATTAACCTCTAAAAACATAATTGGTAACTTGTAATATTTACTATGACTAATATTATTTATCTAATAGGTAAGTCTGGTAGCGGCAAATATACTATAGCTAAGGAACTTGCAAAACATGGCTATATAATTTGTGATAATCAATTAATTAACTACCCTGTTTTTTCTTTACTAAATTATGATGGTTTTACCCCTATCCCACAGTTCGCTTGGAAAGTAATAGCGCACATTAGAGATAGTATTTTTACTTTCCTGTCACAAGAAACTATTAATAATTACGTATTAACTAATGTATTAGGAGATATAGAGCAAGATCATAAAATTTTCAAGCAAGTTGAACAAGTGGCGTTAAATCGTAATTCATTATTTGTTCCGGTAAAATTGTTAATTTCTATAGAAGAAAACATTAAAAGGATCCAGAACAAAGAACGTTTGTTGCGTTATAAATCAATAGATCCAGAAGATGTACATAAGCAAAACTTAATTAATATATCGCATCCCAAATTATTACAGATAGATGTTAGTAATAAATCTGCTAGTGAAGTAGCAAATGAAATTTTAATAAAAATAAAGTCCGCAAACGAACCACTATGATGTATATTGATAACCATGAAATGCAACAACAACTTAAAAACAGCCTAGAATTATTAAAAACAATTCTAGGCCAAGATCTTTTAGGAGTTTACCTTTTTGGTTCATCTCTTGTAGGTGGACTGCAAAAATACAGCGACATTGATTTATTAGTGGTTACTAATCGTCTAACAACCATACAGGAAAAAACTAGATTAGTTACTGATCTTCTTCAAATTTCTGGTATTTACATGAAAAGTTCAAAATTACCTATTGAAATGACCATTGTTGAGAAAACAGCAATTAATCCTTGGCAATATCCACCCCACTTTGATTTTCAGTATGGTGATTGGTTACGTAAATCTTTTGAAAAAGGTATCATTGAACCATGGCTGACTTATGAAATGCCTGATCTTGCGCTAATTATTACTCAAATTTTATTAAAGAGTCAAACCTTATGGGGATTAGAACCAGAACAGCTATTGGCACATGTGCCATATCATGATTTTATGAAAGCTATGCTTCATGATTTAAGTAGACTTGCCACGGATCTTGAGCATGATACTAGAAATGTTTTACTGACTTACGCAAGGATCTGGAGTACTTTAGAAACAAACGCAATAAGATCTAAACCTGCGGCAGCAGATTGGGTAATGAATCATTTACCTAAAATATATCAACCTGTGATGAAGCGAGCCAAATCGATTTGTCTTGGTATAGGAAATGAGTATTGGGATGATATCGAAGAGCTAATAAAGTCTTGTGCAGATTTTATGTTAGATAAAATCAATGCACAAATTTTATTGATAAATCTTGATGACCCTAACAAGTTAATAAAACTAGCTGAGGAACCATTATTCTATCCATATGTTTATGTCCGTTGAAATGGGGTAAGATTACCCATAACCCACGCTGCCGAAAAGAGGACTCGAACCCCCGACCCACTGATTACGAATCAGTTGCTCTACCACCTGAGCTATTCCGGCTAATTTCAATTAATTTTATACCAAACACACTTGAATTTTAGTCTTTGTTAAAATATGTTTTTGCAATCCTCGTGTATTATTTATACATTCAGATTGCTCAAACATATTTTGCCTCGCCTAAAACTCAATTGCGATTGGTATAAACAAATATTTAGAAAGAGAACTTAAAAATAATAATAAATAATCAAGTAGATTATTAAAAATCCTTTGATTTCACGCCTTTGATTATATATCATACTTTTTAAACAAATATAATTATACCAAGAGTTTAGCAGTTGAGTTCAATAGTTTTTTTAATTGATTAACTAGTTTGACAGAGTATACTGTGTGCGATACACTTTGGGCATTTTAAAAGTTTTGTAATTAATTTTAGGTTTAAATATTTTTAGGGAAGTTTGGAGTTTTTTTTAATGGCAACTATTAATCAATTAGTTAGAAGCGGTAGGCAAAGGGTAAAGAATAGGTGTAAAACCCCAGCTCTAGCTGGCTGCCCTCAAAAGCGAGGAGTATGTATAAGGGTTTATACTCAAAGTCCTAAAAAACCTAACTCGGCTTTACGTAAAGTATGTAGAGTACGTTTAACTAATGGTCACGAAGTAACAGCATATATTCGTGGTGAAGGTCATAATTTACAAGAACACTCTGTGGTTTTAGTACACGGTGGTCGTGTTAAAGATTTACCAGGGGTTCGCTATAGGGTAGTACGTGGTAGTTACGATACTGCTGGGGTTAAAGGACGTAAAAAAGCTCGTTCTGTATATGGTGCCAAAGTTGATAAGAAAGGTGGAAAGTAGGTTATTATGTCAAGAAGAAGAATGGCTGAAAAAAGAAAAATTCATTCAGATCCTCGTTATCATGATCAAGTAGTAGCGAAATTTATTAATTGTGTAATGAAGAAAGGTAAAAAATCTTTAGCAGAAAAAATTGTATATAGTTCGCTAGATATTATTAAAGAAAAGCTTAAAGTTGCTGATGCATTATCAGTATTTAAAAAAGCATTAGGGCATGCATCGCCTGTAGTAGAAATTAAAGCAAGGCGGGTTGGTGGAGCTACGTTTCAGGTTCCAATAGAAGTTAATCCTGCTAGAGCAATGGCTTTAGCAATGCGATGGATTATTCAATTTGCTAAAAAGCGCGGCGAAAAAGGAATGGACAAACGTTTAGCAGGGGAGCTTTTAGATGCTGCAGACGAAAATAGTTCTACTGGTGGAAGTACTGGAAAAGGTGGGGCTATAGGTAAAAGAGAAGAAACTCATCGAATGGCTGCTGCTAATAAAGCATTTTCTCATTTCGGTAAATGGTAGTAGTTATAAATTTTAAGATTTAAAAAATTGTAGAGGATTAAATAGTGTCTGTTGGTCAGCGTAAAACAAAAATAGAGAGATACCGTAATTTGGGTATTGTGGCACATATAGATGCTGGAAAGACTACAACTACAGAAAGAGTTTTATATTATACTGGCGTATCTCATAAGATGGGAGAAGTGCACGAAGGTGCTGCTGTTATGGATTGGATGGTCCAAGAACAAGAAAGAGGTATAACCATAACATCTGCAGCTACAACTTGTCGTTGGAGAGGTATGGATGGCTCTTATCCTGAACATCGTATCAATATCATAGATACTCCTGGTCACGTAGATTTTACTATTGAAGTAGAACGTTCATTACGAGTATTAGATGGAGCATGTACAGTTTTTTGTGCGGTTGGTGGAGTTGAGCCACAATCAGAAACTGTTTGGCGACAAGCTAATAAATATCATGTACCGCGGTTAGCTTTTGTAAACAAAATGGATCGTGCTGGAGCAAATTTTTTACGAGTAGTTGGTCAAATTAAATCTCATTTAGGGGCCAATCCGGTGGCAATTCAATTGCCTATTGGTGCTGAAGAAAATTTTCTTGGGATAATTGATTTAGTTAAAATGAAAGCAATTTATTGGGATGATGCAACTCAAGGTATGCGTTTTGAAATAAAAGATATTCCAACAGAATTACAGCAACAGAGTGAAGAATTAAGAGAAAAATTATTAGAAGTGGTTGCAGAAACTTCTGAAGAATTAATGGAAAAGTATTTAAACGATGGTGATTTATCTATAGAAGAAATAAAAAAAGCTATACGTTATCTTACTTTGAAAAATGAAATAGTTCCGGTATTATGTGGTTCAGCCTTTAAAAACAAAGGTGTTCAGGCAATGCTAGATGCAGTAATAGATTATTTACCTTCCCCTATCGATGTTCCTCCAGTGCAGGGAGTATTAACGGATGGTGAAACTCATGCAGAAAGAACAGCGTCGGATGAACAACCATTTTCTGCATTAGCATTTAAAATTGCTACCGATCCTTATGTTGGTACTTTAACGTATTTAAGAATTTATTCTGGAGTATTAAAGTCTGGGGATTCTTTAATTAATACGGTAAAAGATAAAAAAGAACGGTTTGGTCGCTTATTACAGATGCATGCTAATAACCGTGAAGAAATTAAAGAAGCTTATGCAGGGGATGTAGTTGCTGCAATTGGATTAAAATATACAACCACAGGTGATACTTTAAGTGATCAAAATAATCCTATTATATTAGAGCGTATGGAATTTCCAGAGCCGGTAATACATATTGCGGTAGAGCCTAAGACGAAGCAAGATCAGGAAAAAATGGGAATTGCTTTAAGTAGATTGGCGCAAGAAGATCCTTCTTTTAGAGTTCGTACTGACGAAGAATCTGGCCAAACTATTATTGGTGGTATGGGAGAGTTACATTTAGAAATTATTGTTGATAGAATGTTGCGAGAATTTGGTGTGGGGGCTAGTGTTGGTAAACCTCAAGTTGCCTATCGTGAAACTATTACTAAGTCAGTAGAACAAGAAGGTAAATATATTAGACAGACCGGTGGTCGTGGTCAATATGGTCATGTATGGTTAAAAATTGAATCTGGTGAAAGAGGAAGTGGCTTTAAATTTGTAAATAATATTGTTGGAGGAGTTATTCCGAAAGAATATATTCCAGCAGTTGAGAAAGGTGTTCTTGAGCAGACTCAAAACGGAGTGTTGGCTGGGTATCCTGTACTGGATGTTAAAGTAACCTTATTTGATGGTTCTTATCATGATGTTGATTCTAGCGAAATAGCATTTAAAATAGCAGGGTCGCAGTGTTTTAAGGCAGGTGCTTTAAAAGCTGGAGCAGTTATTCTAGAACCAGTTATGAAGGTAGAAGTAATTACTCCTGAAGATTATATGGGAGATGTGGTTGGTGATTTAAATCGTCGTAGAGGCATTATTCAAGGAATGGATGATAGTATATCTGGTAAACAAATTAAAGCTGAGGTACCATTAGCTGAAATGTTTGGGTATGCTACGGATTTAAGATCTATTACTCAGGGTAGAGCTTGTTATAGTATGGAATTTAAGCGTTATGTAGAAGTACCATCTAGCGTAGCTGCTGGTATTATTAAAAGTCGTTCTAGTTAATTTTTGATATTTGTTGGGGGATAATTTTCATGTCATCTGGGGTAAAAACTAAATTTGAAAGAGATTTGCCGCATATAAATGTTGGTACTATTGGGCATGTTGATCATGGTAAGACCACATTAACTGCAGCATTAACTAGTGTAATGGCGATATATGGTGGAGCGAAAATAGATTTTGCAGAGATAGATAAAGCTCCAGAAGAAAGAGAAAGAGGTATAACGATATCTACATCTCATGTTGAGTATCGTTCTAAACAAAGACATTATGCACACGTTGATTGTCCTGGACATGCAGATTATGTAAAGAACATGATAACTGGAGCTGCTCAAATGGATGGAGCTATTTTGGTTGTATCAGCAGCGGATGGACCGATGCCACAAACGAGAGAGCATATATTATTAGCCAGACAGGTTGGGGTACCAAAGATAGTGGTATTTCTTAACAAAGCAGATATGGTGGATGATAAAGAGTTATTAGATTTAGTAGAAATGGAAGTAAGAGAATTATTAAGTAGCTACGATTTTCCAGGGGATGAGATACCGATTATTGTTGGTTCAGCATTAAAAGGTTTAGAGGGAGATAAGGATAGCGAGTTAGGGGAAAAATCTATAGTAAAGCTAGTTGAAGCTATGGATAATTATTTTGAAATACCGAAGAGAGAAACAGACAAGCCATTTTTATTACCGATAGAAGATGTGTTTTCTATATCTGGCCGAGGCACAGTAGTGACTGGTCGTATAGAACGAGGGATAATAAAAGTAGGAGAAGAAGTAGAGATAGTAGGTATAAGAGCTACTCAAAAGACCACCTGTACAGGGGTAGAGATGTTTAGGAAGTTACTAGACGAGGGTAGAGCAGGAGATAATGTAGGGGTTTTATTACGTGGTACTAAGAAGGATGACGTAGAAAGGGGACAAGTATTATCGAAACCAGGGACAATAACACCACATAAGAAGTTTGAAGCAGAAGTATATGTTTTATCTAAGGAAGAAGGTGGTCGTCATACTCCATTTTTTAAAGGGTATCGTCCACAATTTTACTTTAGAACTACCGACGTAACAGGAGAAGTTATATTGGCAGAAGGCGTAGAGATGATTATGCCAGGAGATAATACCAAGATGAATGTACATTTAATTGCCCCAATTGCGATGGAAGAAGGGGTACGGTTTGCAATTAGAGAAGGTGGGCGTACCGTTGGTGCTGGTGTTGTTACTAAAATTATAGAGT
>CAIVQA010000103.1 GCA_903907935.1 uncultured Francisellaceae bacterium | reverse complement strand
TTTACAAAACCTTGATTTTTTCAGCATATTTGGAAGTCTATGAGAGATTTCCTCCCGTTATGTAATTGCACCCTACGACGACATAATAAGATCATGGGAAAAGCAAATCCATATGATCCTATTTATGCTGAATATTTCAAGACTCGTAAAGATGCTAAGTTCCGTAATTCATGGATAGAATTACCATGCATAGCATAACGAATATCCTTTATGAGAGAATATGGCTGGGTAACACAAATACTTTTAAGAGGCTTGAGCGTAGTGAAGCTAACGTTTCACGTACGGTTCCAACAATGTTGCAAATTATTATCACCGCCACGGTCAGCTAACTGTGTTACTTTATAAACAATATTTATTTTCTCTTCACCAATTTCTATTCTTTTAACTACTCGTCTAATAATATCTCGTCTACCATGCCAATCTAAATTATCAAGCTTTACGCTTATTCCACTTACAAAACTTTCTAAATTATTTATAATTAACTCCATTTCTTTTGTTAAATTTTTTCGTTCAATTAATTTTTTTTCCTGTTCTTGAATGACTTTTAAATTCTGTCTCATTGTTTTAATTCGTGGCTCAAATTCATCTTTAAGAATATGCTGTTGTGTATAACTGTCTATCAATAATGAAATTCCTCTTTCTAATTTTATTCTCTTTTTTTCAATAGAGGCATAAGTATGATCCAGTGGAGTTTGTTCTGTCTCTGTTAAACGTCGTTGATACTCATCAAGAATTCTTTGCGGATGTCTAAGCAATTTTTTCACCTCTTCCCAAATAATTAATTCTATTGCATTAGCACCAACTAATTTACTGTTGCACATTTTAGTACCACCAAATCGAGATGCATCTATACCTGTACATCGATAGTACACATAAATCCTATCTTTTATAGTTAAATTGCGCTTTATTTCTTTTCTACCACAATAAGCACGACCACACTCCTTGCATACTAGTAAACCTTGTAATAAATATATTGCTCCTTGCTGATTAACTCTAGCTCTTTTTTTATTTTCTTCTAATTGCTCCTGCACTGCATCAAATAAGTTTTCATCTATAATTGCAGGTACAGGAATATAAATCCAATTCTCTTTTTCTACAACGTATCTAGAAAAATTATTTCTAGGTTGCTCACTAGAGTCTTTTCGTGGCCTTATGCTAGGTAATCTTGTTCCTGTTCTTTTCCTGCCAAATGCTGCTTGTCCTTTGTAAGCAGGATTTTTCAACATATAATAAATAGTGCCTCTATCCCAATAAGTTTTACCTGTTTTGGTTATTATCTGATCTCTTTGTAACCTCCTTGAGATTTCTCCAAGTGTTAATCTTTCTTTACCAACCCAATTAAATATTTTGCGAACAATTTCAGCTTCTTCTTCTATAATATCAAATGACGCTTCTCCTCCATTAGTATGTTTATCAATATAACGATAACCATAAGCTGCAATAGAAAGTGCATTAATAGAGCCCCTTTTAGCAGTATGAATTTTACCTCTTCGATGTCGTTCCATGATTTTTGAACGCTCATACTCAGCAATCATTCCTTGCATTTGTAATAATAAATGTGATTCTGGATTATTATCAGATTGAAAATTTAAAAAAATAACCTCTACTCCAGATTTTTCAAATTCTTCTGTTAAAATCATTTGATATGCATATTTACGTGATAATCTATCTGGAGAGTGAATATAAATTTTATCTATTGTGCCAGCTGCAACTTGATCTCTTAATTTTTCTAATGCTGGACGAATTAAATTTGAACCACTATAACCATTATCAATAAATTGATATTCTTCTAATAAAGGTAAGCCATCTTTAATAATCCTAGCTTTTAAAGCATCTATTTGGCTTGTTATGGTATTAGCTTCTACTTGTCTCTCTGATGAAACTCGCGCATATAATGCTGCTGTTGTCATTTTAAATTTCCTCTCGATTGTTTTAAATAATACTGCTTTTCAATATTTGATTCAATTCTTTTGCTAGAATTTATTTTGTATTGACACCTAGGAAATAATGTTTCATAAGTGTCTAATAAATTATTTGTAGCCAATCGATTCACCTCGTAACTAAAAGTAATTTGCCATTTTTTTTTGCATTACATGTTGCTCCATGTTGATTTAATAGATTGTCTATACCAGCATACACAATTTGCCAAGAAGAGTTAACTGTTGTACTAACTTGATGATTAAATGTCTTGCCTGGGCTACTACGTATAAGATCTCTTGAGATAATTTGAACAAATTCTAATTTGTTTGCAACATTGTTGGAACCGTACGCTACGTTCTTAGAGGACTGGGCCCTGGCAACAGGGTCTGGTTACTCGACGTATATTAAAGGCAAAAGTAGTCGTAAGCTAATGCAAGAATTTAGAGATTTAAGTAAACGTTATTGGGGGCAGCATATTTGGTCTAGAGGCTATTTTGCGGTAACTGTAGGAAATTTAAATCAGCAACAAGTGCAGGAATATATAGAAAATCAAGAAACTCATCATAAAAATGATAATTTTTCTGTTTCCGAGCACTAGCTGCTTTTAAGCCAAAATCTGCTTTGCAAGCGTAATCGAAACTCCCGCCTTGAGGCGGGAGTAGTTCATAATTTACGCAACTTTACTGAAAGGATACCCTCGCACAGACTCCCTGCGGGGTGTCCACCTCAGGTCCCAAACACCCACTCCACTACATTCCGGGTCTAGGTCTCGAAGAAACAGTGTGCCCATTAGGTCTAGTCGACAATAATTGCACGAAACCAGGCCAAGCTTCCCACGATGTCCCACCTAATTGATTTTTAGAAAACCTAATACCACAAGCACTCTCATCTCGATGTGTCAAATTCCCTCCAAATATACTCCCTGTAGCTCTCCAGAAGGACGTGGTAGTGTTCGGCGCTACATTGAACACAAATTCCTCCGAGTCGACAGAGATATGCAGTCTCCAAGTGTGATCACATGCGGAACCTCGATGGCAATCAGCTTCAATGGCGTGGCTATTACCCGAAAAGCCAGAATCGTTCCATCGGGACCTCCCCCCGTCATGTAGCAGCTTCCACGAGTGTATTGTAATTAAGCTCGGGTCGTCGTTGTACATAGTTAAATTAATAAGCATAGTATTACACCTCCTACATTTACACGTTAAACTAACATTAAACTTCACATCATCGAAATTGCACATAGGCTTCCCAGAGAAACGAAGATAAGCAAAAGTCGTTCCCCATCGAAGTCAACAAGCACTAATCCAGAAATATTCACATACAGCCTATTACTCTAAAATTTGACTTAAATTGATGAATAAACCAATTTCTTGATTTTGCTTTGCTTCAAAAAAACCTAAACTATTCACTAAAAGCAGTAAAATAGTTGGACTACACGCAATTTATGGCTTAAATTTCAAAACTGAACCAAGTCGTTGTTGTTTTCTGGCACAATCATTATTTCGCTTGCTTAATTCTTCATTTAATTTATTGTCAGCTAAAAATTGATCATTAAACATTTCCCCATACCAAGAATCACAACTATCAGAATCATAGCTATCAGAATCATATGCGCTACTCGCGATATAAGGCCTAAATAATAACAATGTATCACTACTATAATTGGGTTCATTATCAATGCTGCTGCTAGAACTGGCGGTAATAATTTGAGTATCACGGCTTCCCATATGCCTATGTATTCTATCATGATAATTTTTTATCTCAGATATAGCACCAAAATCGATGCCAGCCCCTTTGCCATCTTGATATAACAATACTCTACCATTTCTTAACATTTCCTTCAAATCATTTAATAATTTTTTAGTTCCACTAGCCCCACGGCTTTCCCGACCACTAATACCTATTATTGGGTTAACCTTTATTGATTTTAAATATTTACCTACAACACTAGCAAGTTTATCACCATCCCCACAATCACTATAACAAGGAAGATCTACTACTGCATTGCATTCACGTAATACCTTAATTAAATTTTCAAACTCTTCAGGATTGCTTTTTTTCAACCAACGAACCTTACTTGCTGCTATATAAACACCGGAACCATTTAACTTATCTTTTTTTAATAAGTTTCGAAGAAAATAACTTACTCTCTCCATAGCTTTTTCTCCATCAGGCTCAATATCAATCATTACCTTACCTTTATAGCCAATTTCTTTCCATTTTTCCACAGCATCATGACACTCACTAGCACATTTTTTTAATTTTTCATCATTGCATTTATTACCTAAATTACCATTTATTAATAAATTCCAATCTTTTATATCTTTATGCCTATCAGCTATTTTCCATTCCTTTTTAAGATACACTTCTCCATCTGTGTCAACATCAACAATTTTCACTGTTCCTGCACACTTATGTCCAATATATTTTTCGATCTTACAAAACTGTAAATACAATTTTTCATCATCGCTATTATTACCTTGAAAATAAACATAAACATCAATCATACAACCTCTCCTTATGCTTAATATATTTACTATAACCCTCATTTCAGAGTTCGTCAGGAACTATGAAGCCAAGTCAATAATTCTAAAACCTTTATTACTTAATAAATCTTATACAATCTCTAAATACTTTTAACATATTGTTTTATATCATGTAAATACCGTATTTATACGACACCATATATTGTATGCGATGCGACAATATACCCTATTATATACTACATGTAGTATTGCTACCGTACAAAAAATTTCACCACCATCTCGTTTTTAGTATGGCAATCTAGTTTTTTCTTTAAATTCTCAATATATGTTTCTGCTGTCCTAGTAGTTAAATTTAAAAAATTAGCTATTTGTTTAGTGATTTTATTTTGTAAAATCAATTCTAAGCATTGTACTTCTCTACCTGATAAAGAATACTGCTCTTGCAATCTCTTAATTTTATAATATTTGGCATTAATACTATCTAAAAATTCGTGTTCCATTTCCGCAAAAATATTATTTTTAGCTATAAGATCCGGTGCTGAATGAATTTCAATAAATTCTTTGGGGATTTTTAGGTGTTCAGTTCGATTAATTAAGTGAGCAGCATGATCGTTAAAATAACGAATAAATAATTCCAAGTGTTCTCTATTTATATATAACGGATCTAACACTCCAAAGATGTATACTCTTCTTACATCTTGATGATCCGTAATATAAATAATTTCATCAGCCGTCGCATTTAATGCAAACATTCTTTCATAATAATCTTTAATTGCTTTTGGCTTTGGTATGGCAGAAACAGCGTATATTCCTTCATTAATTATTTTATGTGACGATAATGCTAACTCATACTTCAATCCATCACAATTAATAAAATCCCTAACCATCTTGTCGTTATTAACTAAACAACTAATGTAATAACAACCGCTTAATTCTCCATATATAAAATATACTATCCCTAGTTTATTTAACGGCTTGGTAACTTCTATAACCTCTTTAACAAATTTATAAGTTGAAGATTGTTCATAAGCTTTTATAGAAATAACCATAGATCCTCATATTATTAAAAATTCAGTTAGGATTTTCAGCAAAATCCATTTGTCGTTATAATTATTTTTGCTCTACAACAAAATTTTACTGCTACTGATTTTATAATAATTCTCCGTGGTATAAGATCTTTTTACTATATTTGCTTTGCTAGTGTCAAGCTTTTAAAATTTAGGGGTTTTGAAAACTTTTTAAAAAATTATAAATTTTGAATTTAATAAGCTAATTCAAAATTATC
>CAIVQA010000102.1 GCA_903907935.1 uncultured Francisellaceae bacterium | reverse complement strand
GAATCTTTAATTAATTCAAAAGATTTTCTAGTTGATTTTAGCAATCCAGGCAAACATAAATGCTTTTTCATTTTTTTTACTAATTGATTTGGTTCCATGTTAACCTACCTTTAAAAATTGATTAACCTATAACCAAAGTTTACGAAAAATATTTTTTTAAGTCACTAAATATCTAACAAAATAAAAGAGTTTTTTATTCACCGGGAACTGCTGCGAAGGGCAACCTGTTTGCGATTTAAGCACTATTTCCTGATGCTGGATCCAACGATATAAGGTACCTAAAAATGTTAACTTCCCAATTCCCATCTTGGTAACGCGATTAAATCTAAATTTTGATCAATAATATTATTATTTTGCTGTAAATGCATAAAAGCTGCAATAGCTATCATTGCTGCATTATCGGTGCAAAATTCTGGTTTTGGAAAAAATACTTTTATTGGAGTATTAGTAGTATCATTATTTAATTTTGATAATTTATTTCTTAAGGAAGAATTTGCACTAACACCACCAGCTATAACTAATTGATCTAATTTGGTAATTTCTAGTGCTAATTTACATTTTGCAACTAGAGTATCCATAACTGCTTCCTGAAAAGCGTAAGCAATAGATTTTCGTATTTCGTTCCAATTAGTATGATCTTCTGAAAATTGTTTTATTTTGAGCATAGCTGCGGTTTTAAGTCCGCTGAAACTAAAATTTAAATGTTTTTGATGAATTAATGGTCGAGGGAAGTTACAAAATTCTGGATCATTAGAAAGATCTGCAAGTTTAGATAATTCTTTACCATTTGGAGGATCAAGGCCTAATAGTTTAGCAGTTTTATCTAGCGCTTCACCTGCTGCATCGTCTAATGTTTCTCCTAAAATTTGGTAATTACCTAAAGAATTTGCTTTAAGCAACATAGTATGACCGCCAGAGACCAACAGGGCTAAAAATGGAAATTGAGGTTTAGGTTCTGTCATCATACAGGCTAATAAGTGTCCTTCTAAGTGGTTGATTCCAATGGCAGGAATTTTTAATCCGAAACTGAGCGATTTAGCAAAGGCTACCCCAGTTAATAATGAACCAATTAGTCCTGGTCCTTTGGTATAAGCAATAAAATTTAGATCAGTCAACCTTAAGTTGCAGTCAGTTAACAAGTTAGACAATAGTGGAGTTAAACATTGGACATGATATCTTGCTGCAACTTCCGGGATCACTCCACCATGTTTGCTTAATTGAGCAGTTTGAGAATGTAATGTATGACCTAATAGGCCTTTATGTTTATCATAAAGCGCGAAAGCAGTTTCGTCACAAGAAGTTTCTATACCTAGAATAATCATATTTTGCATCAAATTGGTGCCTTTTGCGCTGCAAATAGTAAATTAGCTATTATAATTAACTTATGCTGAGCAAAATGTCTAATAAAAATTTTGGTTTTTCTTTACTAGAATTGATGGTAGTAGTTGCTATTATTGGGATACTATCTTCAATTGCTATACCTTCTTACGAAGGCTATAGAATTAGAGCTAAGGTAGCTGAAGGTTTAGGTGTTTTAGAACAAATGCAGCAGTTAAGTTTAGATTATTTTAATCAAAATGGTGCTCTACCTACCACTTTATCTAGTATAAATTTAAATGCTAGTTCATATGCAACTACTAATATTAGTACTGTTTTCATAGTTCCTAGTGGTTCTTATTTAGGAACCTTGCAAGTTATTTTTAATAGTTCTGTACCATCAGCCAATGCTGGATCTAGCGGTGGCGGTGGGGCTTACCTTAACTTAATACCAACTGCACCTGCTTCTCTAACTAGTGGTGCTGGTAATTCTATTATATCATGGCAATGTGCATCACAATCTATAATACAATCATACTTACCTGCAGCTTGTATTTCCGGTAGTGGCCCAAATTAAGATGGAGTGCACGTTCCTTAGATTTAAGATTAAATACAGCCATATAACTAGTTAACTGTAAGCTTCAATTGCTTTTTAATCCTATCTTAAGTTAACATATACCATAAATATTAATTTATGTTTTTATATTATTGGGGGTAATGATTTAAATGCCAACTGTTAGAATCAGAGAAGGCGATAATTTTGAAGGTGCAATGCGCAAATTTAAAAGAGTTGTAGATAAAACTCGAATTTTGCAAGAATTAAGATTAAGAGAATTTCATATAAAAGGATCTGTTTTAAAGCAACGTCGAAAAGCTGCCGCTAAAAAAAGATGGGCAAAAAAATTAGCTCGAGATAAAGGTGTGTTTAGAGAAATGGCTAAAACTGGTGGAAGCAGCAGATAATAGGTTTTAGTTTATGACAGATGATACCACAGATCTTAAGTTAAAAATTCAAGATGCCATGAAAGACGCTATGCGTTCTCAATCTAAAGATCGTCTTGGAGTTATAAGGTTAATTTTAGCTGGTATTAAACAACAAGAAGTAGATAGGCGTATTCAACTAAACGAAGAGCAAATACTAGAAGTACTTACCAAGATGGTTAAGCAACGTAAAGAATCTATAACTCAATTTCAAGCTGGTGGTAGAGAAGATTTAGTAGCTAAAGAAAATTTCGAAATAACTACCATAAGTGAATTCTTACCAGAAAAATTATCGACAGTAGAAATAGAACAACTAATAGAACAAGCACTAATAAAACATGAGGCTAATTCTATTAAAGATATGGCTAAAGTAATGCAGTATTTACGTGAGCATCTACTTGGACGAGCAGATTTAGAACAAGTAGGTAAGTTGGTAAAAGATCGTTTATTAAAAAAAGCGTGAAGGTTCCAGAACAATTTATAGCTAGTTTATTATCTAGAGTAGATCTAGTAGAGATTATTAGTAAAAAAGTTGATTTACGTAGAGTTGGATCTAATTTTGTTGGATTATGTCCTTTTCACCAAGAAAAAACCCCATCGTTTACCGTTAATAAAGAAAAACAGTTTTTTCATTGCTTTGGTTGTAAAAAAAGTGGTGATGCTATTAATTTTGTTATGGAGTTGGAGCATAAGACTTTTTTGGATGCGGTAGAGATTTTAGCAAATAGTTATGGTTTACATCTAGAAAAAGAGCCACAGCAAGAATTAAATCCGATAATTGAAGAAATTTATAAAATTTTAAATTTAGCTGCAGATTTTTATCATCAAGAATTATTAAAAAATAGTGATACTGCTAAAGTAGCTCTTAACTATTTATTAAAGCGAGGAATTAATAAATCTACTATAGAAAATTTTAAATTAGGTTTTGTTGATTCTGGGTGGACTAATTTATATGATTTTTGTGTAAAACAATCATTAGAACCTTCTTTATTGCAGCAAGCTGGATTAATTTTAGAAAAAAATAGTAAATTTTACGACAGATTTCGTTCAAGAATTATGTTTCCAATTCGCAATAAATTTGGGAAAACTATTGGTTTTGGAGCTAGAGCCTTATATGAGGAACAAATACCAAAATATTTAAATTCTCCAGAAACTATAGTATTTAAAAAAAATCAAGAATTGTATGGGCTTGATGTTGTTAAAAATAAACTTAAAAATATAAATAATTTAATTGTAGTTGAAGGTTATTTTGATGTATTAAGTTTAGCTCAATCTGGTATTAGTAATGTGGTTGCAACATTAGGCACTGCATTAAATGAAAATCATTTAAAAATTATATTTAATGTAACTTCGGAGATTATTTTTTGTTTTGATGGTGATGAAGCTGGATATAAAGCTACAGTGAGAGCCATGGAATTATGTATGAAAATGATGGCGCTGGGCAATATGAAAAATAATCACACAGTAAAATTTGTGTTATTGCCAAATAATTATGATCCAGATCTTTTAATTAAAAAACAGGGGCCACAAGAATTTAAACACTTATTACAAGATGCAAAAATTTTATCTGACTTCTTTTTTGAATGTTTATCTAAAAAATATTCAGCCAATAATATAGAAGGATTACATCAATTAGCAGAGACAGCTTCGTTGCAAATTTCTAAGTTTCAGGATGATTTGTTAAAAGATTTATGGTATGAAAAATTGGCTGGATTATTAGGGGTAAACAGTAGTATATTAAAAACTATTAAGCCTAAAACTTATAATAATAGCTATAATAATACTAATAAAATAAATAGTACTATTAAAAAAGCTAAAATAAATTATAGTTATCCAGATCTAATTGCTTATCGTGCATTGGCAATGTTGGTTAAAGAACAAAGCTTATTGCGATTATGTGATTCTTTAAATTTTGTTAAATTTTCTAAATTTAAGTTATCTGTGGATTTAGAATTATTTGTTAAAGTAGTAGAAGTTATGAAATCTTTACTGCCTAAAGAAGTTAAAATAGAGGAATTAGTTGCTAATTTAGATCCTGTGTATGCACAAAAATTATTGTCTATTGAAATAAAAAAAATAGTTCAATTTATTCCTAAAGAAGGAATGGAACAAGAATTCCTGGGAGCAGTCAAAAAGATTAATAAGAGGTTAGTTGAACAAATGGTAGATGAGTTATTAATCATTGCTAAAGATAGACATTTAGAAGACCAAGAAAAGTTGTTGTTACAACAAATGTTAAAAGAATTATAATATACACGTTTAATTTTAAAATTATTAAAATTTTAATAATGATTTGGGTTGCAAAAAAATAATCCAGTGCTAGATTAATCTGGTTATTAAGGTGTAAAATTAAAGTGAGGGATGACTAGTAATGAAATTTAAGCTTTAGTTTTTTAATTTAAAAGATGGTAATCAATTGATATTAAATAAATAGTTAAGTAGATAGGTATTTAAAAGGGTATGAGTAATATATCAAGTCAAGATAATGATAAAGAAAGACAAATTTCTCAAATAAGAACATTAATTGCTTTAGGTAAAGATAAGGGATTTTTAACCTACGAAGAGGTTAACGATTATTTACCAAACGATGTTATCGATTCTGACCAAATAAGCGATATTATCCAAATGATAGGGGATATGGGGATTGCTGTATATGATATGGCGAGTGGAGATTTAGAAGTACCTATATTAAGCGATCCTGTTATGCACGAATTACCAACTGATGTTAGCGAGATGGATGAAACAGCAGCAGCTATAGCTAGTGGTGATTTTGGTAAAACTACTGATCCAGTTCGCATGTATATGCGCGAAATGGGAACAGTAGATCTGTTAACCAGGCAGGGTGAAATTGCTATAGCCAAGCGAATTGAAGAAGGGGTACGTGGAATAATAAGTGTACTAGCTCAATATCCAAGAATTTTAGATTCCTTAATAGAAGAATTCAATAAAGTAGTAAATAGCGAAGAACATCGAATTGGTGATATTGTTAATGGATTTTATGATGATAATGAAAACAATAATGAAGAAATAATATCGGCAGTAGTTGAAGATCATCAATCATTAATAAGTGAACTGGAAGATGACAGTATAGTAGTTGGTGATCCTGATATTGTTCGAGAAGAAGCTATTTTAGATGTTGCTGATGATCTAGAAACTCCTACTCCGATAGTTGCTCCAATCTCTGAAAATGAATCCGACGACGAAAGTAGTGAAGATACTATATCTTCATTTGATACCGAGGTGGGTTTAGAAGAAGCAAAAGAAAGGTTTGATTCTTTAGCTATAGCTATACAACATGCTAAAAAAACTGAATTAGAAAAAGGTAGAATTCATAATGATACTAAATTAGCTTTCGATGAATTAGGTAAAAAATTATCAACTTTTAAAATAGCACCAAAAATGTTTGATAAATTAATTGCCGAGATGCGTAGTATGCTGCATTTAGTAAGAGAAGCAGAACGTAAAGTTATGGATATTTGTTTAAATCGAGTTAAGCTCTCTAAGAAGATCTTTTTAAAATCTTTTATTAGTGAAGAATTAAATACAAATTGGATAGATCATTTTGTAAGTAAGAATAGCAAATATAGTAAGTTGCTGGATTATAAAGAAGATATTTTAGGTACCCAAAAAAGATTACAAAACATAGAACAACAATATGGCTTACCAATTAGTGATATAAAAGATTTAAACAGATTAATGTTAATTAGTGAAGCTAAAGCTAAACGTGCTAAGAAAGAAATGGTTGAAGCTAATTTAAGGTTAGTAATTTCTATAGCAAAAAAATATACGAATCGTGGGCTACAATTTTTAGACTTAATCCAAGAAGGTAATATTGGTCTCATGAAGGCAGTAGATAAATTTGAGTATCGTCGTGGTTATAAATTTTCTACTTATGCTACTTGGTGGATTAGACAAGCAATTACTCGCGCTATTGCTGATCAAGCTCGTACTATCCGGATCCCAGTTCATATGATCGAAACTATCAATAAATTAACAAGAATTTCTAGGAAATTACTACAAGAAACAGGGCTAGAGCCAACTCCTGAAGAATTAGCAAAAGAAATGTGCATGCCAGAAGATAAAATTCGGAAGGTTATGAAGATTGCTAAAGAGCCAATTTCTATGGAAACTCCGATTGGAGATGATGAAGAATCTCATCTTGGAGATTTTATTGAAGATAAAAGCATTGCTTGTCCAGAAGAATTAGCGGTTTATCAAGGATTAAGAGAAGAAATTATATCATTGTTGGATAGTTTAACTCCTAGAGAAGCAAAGGTGTTAAGAATGCGTTTTGGTATAGAAATGAATACCGATCATACTTTAGAAGAAGTTGGGCAACAATTTGGAGTAACTAGGGAGCGTATTAGACAAATTGAAGCTAAAGCATTACGTAGATTGCGTCAACCTAGTAGAGCAGATAAATTAAAGAGCTTTATGGAAGAAGTTTTTAATAAAGATAAAGAGTAGTTTAGGTTGCTCTGTATAATTTTTATGTTAAAATCTCCATCTATTCCTATTATTAGGGCCTATAGCTCAGTTGGTTAGAGCAGGGGACTCATAATCCCTTGGTCGTAGGTTCGAGTCCTACTGGGCCCATTCAGTAATCGGAGGAAAATTGTTACTAGCTAAACAAAACCGAGAAAATTTATTTGCTAAATTATTACCTAACAGCATTGTTATTTTACCCGGTAATAAACTTAAATATCGTAGTGGTGATGTAGAATATCCTTTTAGGCAGGATAATAATTTTTATTATCTTACTAAATTTGTTGAACCAAATGCAGTAGCAGTTTTTATTAAGTCAAATGATAATCAAAATCAATTTATTTTATTTAACCAAGAAATAGATCCAGAAAAAGAAATATGGGTTGGTTCAATAATTGGGCAACAAGCAGTTTTAGAAGAGTTTGGTGTAGATATAGCATACCCTATTAATCAGATAGATCTTATTTTACCGCAATTATTAATCGATAAAGAAATTTTATATTATCCAATGTTCCAAAATTTGGAATTGGATCATAATTTACATAAATGGCGAGTTGCAGCGCAAAAAATTGCTAAAACCCAGCAAAGTAAAGCATTTCCACAAATGACGGAAGACTTATCAGTTATTTTGTATGAATTACGTTTAATTAAATCTTCCATAGAGTTAGAAAAAATTCGTTATGTAACTCAAATTTCTGCTAAAGCACACGAGCATATTATGAGATATGTTGGGTCCAACAAAAATAAGGGTTTAACCGAGCAACATGTACAGGCAGAATTTTATAATTATTGTTTACAGCATAATTGTAACGATATGGCTTATCCGCCTGTAGTAGCATCTGGTAAAAATGCTTGCATTTTACATTACACAAAAAATTCTGCTCCACTAAAAGAGAAAGAGTTATTATTGGTAGATGCTGGTGCAGAATATGATTATTATGCAGCAGATATTACTAGAGTATTTCCAATTAATGGTAAATTTTCAGCTGAACAAAAAGATTTATATCAATTAGTGTTATATGCTCAAAAAGAAGCAATTAATCAAATTAAACCAAGGCTTTTATGGTCAGATTTGCAACAAACAATTATAAAATGTTTAGTACAAGGTTTAGTAGATCTAAAATTATTAAAAGGTGATGTCGATGAGTTAATAAGTACCAAGGCATATCGTTCATTTTATATGCATGGTAGTGGGCATTTTTTAGGTATGGATGTACATGATCCTCAGTCTTATAAGATTGATGGTCAGTTTAGATCTCTATTACCAGGGATGGTGCTTACTGTAGAGCCTGGTTTGTATTGGCAGGGGGTTGGTATTCGTATAGAAGATGATATTTTAGTTACACAACATGGTTATGAAATATTAACCAAGGCAGCTACAAAAGAAATTGACGATATAGAACATTTAATGAAAAATAATTAATATTATATATTGGAGGGAGAGATAAACTTTATTTTGTTTATGAGGGTTGAGCATGCTAGAGAAATATCCGGAAGAATTAAGGTATTCAGATAGTCATTTGTGGGTAGAGGTTGTAGATGATGGTAGCGCTGCTATTATAGGCATTACTGCTTATATTAATGATAAGTTAGATTTAATAACTAATATAGAGTTACCTGAACTTGATGCAGAGGTTGATGCTAACGAAGAAGTTGGTTTAATAGAATCTAATGAAGATAGTTTTGATCTATATTCCCCGGTTTCTGGAAAAATAATTGCTATTAATGATGATCTAGAAAATGCACCCGGTTTAATAAACTCTGATCCTTATGGGGATGGTTGGATTTATAAAATTAAGTTAATCGACCCAGAGGAAGTTGAAGAACTTATGGTTGTGGATGATTACCAAGAATTTATTTCGACATTAGGTGAAGACTAAAATATGCTAAGATTT
>CAIVQA010000101.1 GCA_903907935.1 uncultured Francisellaceae bacterium | reverse complement strand
TTTATTATACATTTTATATTTTCAACCAAAGAAAAATCAAACCATACAACCAACAATAATTTTTTCCATAAATGGCATTTTATGTATCATTTTATTTAAATAATTATAATATAATTGAGTTATATAGTTACAAAATATTTCGTTTTGCGATAATGAATAAATAATTTTGCTTCTTTGGAGTATTGCTTTTTGATACTCATTTTTATGATACGCTGGCAATGCAGCCATACATCTACTAGTATTAACCATACTATGATCTAAAGTACTAGATGATTCTCTATATAATAATTTACTAATTGAATAATTATAAGAAATACTAGCTATTTTTACTATGCTAATTCTGTTAAAATTTAAATACCCTGAAATCATTAAATCATCACTAAGAAAACAACTAGCAGGTAAATGGTCTGTTAATGAAAAAATATCATCTTTAAAAAACTTACGTTTATATGCGACTCCATCAGCACTCCAAACAATTAAACTAGGCCTGTTACCTATAATTATCGAATTATATTCTAATTCAAATTTTGGACCAAATAAAATATTAACGCCCTTCCCTGTAATTGCCGATCCCATTTTAAAATTAACTTTATAAGTGCCAGGTAAATATTGTTTCGCTAAATCTCTTACAATATGTCTCGCATAGATCTTATTGTCATCCAGCGTAATTATAATGGTATTTGGATCATGTTCTTTTTCTAAAGCCCCTATAAGCTTAGTTAGAGGTCCGTAATCTTTGGTTCTATTAATAATAATATTTGGATAATTTTTAAGCCAATCTGGTATAACATATTTAATATTATTCCCAAACTTAAATGTATTAGGAATATTAACATAAACTCTATTTGGTTTAATGCTTTGCCGAAAAATAGAATCTAATACTGGTTTTATGTTATCAATTCCATATGGAGTAGTAGTTAAAGAAACTACAATATCTACTGGATTTTTTTTTAAATTTTGCTTTACTTTTCTAGTTTCCCATGGGCCAATATAAAAAAGTATTGCCCCCATTCCTAAATAAATTATGAGAATAATCACTAAAAATCCATAAAAGATCTTTAATAATTTTTTTAATATTATTTTTGTTAATTTCTTCAATTTAATAAACCAAATAAAATATGTAACTGCTTACCAGGTAGATCTTCTAAAAATCTACCTTGGCGGTTACTAAAATAATTAAATTAATATATAGGTTATATCTTGTTATCTAGCAATTTTTTGTTCAAAATAAGATCTTTTCTAACTTGAGGATATTTAACTTTTGTGACTTTTTTTAACAGACCACCTGCAACAAGACGCAACAAGTCAAAATCTAACTTGCTAGCTAACAATAAGAATACTTCAATGATTTTTTTTATTGGGTTTTTGATAGGTATTGTGGTTACAATATTAATAATTTTCATGCTTAATAATATAAAAATATCCCCAAAAAAATCTTTTAAAAAACCTCTTAAATCCAGTAAGACATTAACCTCAAGTAATATCAATATTAATTCTAATAAGGCTATTAATAACAATAAATCTAGTAACACAACCAATATCCCTACTAATTATAATGCTAACAATTATGAGTTTTATAACTTGCTGCCTAAAATGGGTTCTCAAATCAACCTCACTCAAAACCAACCATACTTTATACAAGCAGGGTCTTTTCATAAAATAATTGAAGCAGATGAATTAAAAGCTAAATTAACTTTGTTAGGATTCGAAGCTAAAATTGAAAATTATTCTATACACGGTAATAAGCAATATAGGGTATTATTGGGACCATTTGCTTCTGAACAAATAGCTATAACTAAAAAAGAACAGCTAAATTTAGCAGGATTTAAACATATTTTCATAAAAACTAGTGAGAACTAATATGAATTTTTTTGTAACTAATCATCCAGGTAGATCTCCTTTGCGAGGAGCGTACTGTTTGAGCTGGCCGAAGGCCAACGAGTTAGTGCCGCAAAAGGAGATCTTCCCGGGTGAGCAGTTACATTTTTTTAATATAGGACTATATTATGAATTTTAACCAATCAAATTATCCACAATTTTGCGGCACTACTGTAGTTAGTGTTAGGCGCAATAATAAAGTTGCTATCGGCGCTGATGGGCAAGTAACTTTTGCAAAATCTATGATCTTAAAAAGTAACGCTAAAAAAGTACGACGTTTATTTAAAGATAAAGTAATTGCAGGCTTTGCCGGTGGCACCGCAGATGCATTTACTTTGTTTGAAAAATTCGAAGCAAAATTAGAATCATATTCGGGAAATTTAACTAGAGCCGCAGTTGAATTAGCTAAAGATTGGCGTACCGATAAAATATTGCGTCGATTAGAAGCTATGTTATGTGTAGCAAATGCACAAGCCTCCTTAATAATAACTGGCGATGGTGATGTAATAGAACCGGAAGATGGGTTAATGGCAATTGGTTCTGGCGGAGCTTTTGCAAAAGCAGCTGCAACCGCTTTATTAGAACATACTGATCTATCTGCTGTAGAAATTGTAGAAAAATCTCTAGATATAGCAGCTAAAATATGTATATTTACTAATGATTATCGTACTATAGAGGTAATTGAATGGAACACCTAACACCTTCTCAAATTAAACGTAAACTTGATGAACATATAATTGGGCAAGAAAAAGCTAAACGAGCAGTTGCTATAGCACTACGCAATCGTTATCGTCGTTTAAAAATAGAACAGCCACTTTGTAACGAGATTACCCCTAAAAATATTTTAATGATAGGCCCAACGGGAGTAGGTAAAACAGAAATTGCCAAACGCTTAGCTAAATTAGCCAATGCTCCATTTATAAAAGTGGAAGCAACCAAATTTACTGAAATAGGCTATGTTGGTCGAGATGTAGAGTCTATAATCCGAGATTTAACTGATATTGCAGTAAAAAACACTAAAATAGAAGCCTTTGCTAAGGTTAAAGATCGTGCTAACGAAATTGCTAAAGAACGTATTTTAGATCTATTATTACCATCTTCTAAAAATATTACCGAAGATTCTATAGAAGATAATTTACTAACCAGAGAATTATATGCTAAAAAATTAGACACTGGAGAATTAGATGAACAAGAAATAGAAATAGAAAGTTCTTACAGTGCTATTGGAATAGAAATTATGGCCCCACCAGGAATGGAAGAAATGACTAGCCAATTGCAAAGTATGTTTCAAAACTTATCCGGAGAAAGAAAACGTTTAAGAAAAATGAAAATAAAAGATGCATTTAAATTTTTAAGCGAAGAAGAATCAGCAAAATTAATTAATGATGATGATCTAAAAAGTAAAGCTATTGAACGCGTTGAACAGGCTGGTATAGTATTTATAGACGAAATAGATAAAATAGCTCAACGTTCAGAAGGGATCCAAAATAGTGATATATCTAGAGAAGGAGTACAACGAGATTTATTACCGTTAATAGAAGGATCCACGGTTTCTACTAAATACGGCATGATTAAAACTGATCATATTTTATTTATTACATCCGGTGCTTTCCATTTTTCTAAACCGTCCGATCTAATACCAGAATTACAAGGTAGGTTACCTATTCGGGTAGAGTTAGATCCACTGACCACTACAGATTTTATAAAAATTTTAACCGAACCAAATGCTAGTTTAACTGAACAATACTGTGCTTTGTTAAAAACTGAAGGTATAGATTTAGTATTTATTGAATCAGGGGTAAAAGCCTTAGCTAAAATTGCTTGGGAAATTAATGAAAAAACCGAAAATATCGGAGCTAGACGTTTACATACCGTTTTAGAACGAGCTTTAGAAGATATTTCTTTTAACGCTTCAGATTTAGAAAATAATACTAAATTAATAATTGATGAAAAATATGTCTTGCAACAGTTAGAACATTTAAGCCAAAATGAAGATCTAGCTAAATTTATTTTATAATTTATCTCTGGTAATTACTACATCGGAACAATGTGGTATTGTAAACATTTCATCTTTATTTTTTTTAGTTAGAGTTCCATTATCATTAATCAAATAAAAATTAAAATGGTCTGATTCCAAATTATCCAATAATGTTTCCACGCTCCCGAAATTAGAAAGCATACCAATATGCCATTCCATGATTATTTTAATTTTTTTAGATAGAGAAATTAAATTTCTGGCCCCATTAATAACAGCTAATTCTGAGCCTTCAGCATCCATTCTTAGTACATCAATATTTTTTAAAGTACTTAAATCTTGATCTAAATATGTTGTATCCACGGTTGTAGTTATCCAGTCTTTATATGCTTCTGAATGCTTAATATTAGCTAGATTAGCATATTTACCAACAACAAATGCTCCTCCCAAATTAGAATAACCAGTTAAAAATTTGGCTTGTTGCTCCTTGTCGGAAACAGCAGTACATCTTATTGTTACATTGTTTGATAAATTATTAAGTACTATATTTTTATTAAGAATATTGCAAACATCACTATTTGCTTCATAACTATAAAGGTGACCTGTACTACCTATTATTTTGCCAAGTAATATAGTGTGATAACCATAGTTTGATCCAACTTCTACAACCGTATCACCCTCATGAACTAATCTTTTTAAAGCATTTGTAACATGTCCTTCCCAGGAATGACTATTAATGATACTCTGAGCTATTATTCTATCTCTTTCATCCACTATTATTGGATAACCAGCTATGGAATAAGAAATTAACTGATGATTTCCAATAGTAATGGGTTGTATTTTATTAATATATACCATTTTATAAATATTTTTATGTGTAGCAAGACTACCGTAACTTACCAAAATACCAAACACTATACATAAAATTGATAGAATAATAATTTTGTATTCTTTTTTTATATATATTATCATTAAATTTTTCATACATTTAAATTTTTAAGCGTTTCTGATATTTGTTAATTGGTCACCATATATAGACTGTACTCTATATAATCTGATATCGGTATGCTTGAAAAAAACCTTAAAAACTAATCGTAATTGTTCCTTGAACAATTATAACTAAACAATAGGATCGTAAAACATGGATAATCAAAGCGCAAAAAATTGTATATTTTGTAAGATTATTAACAATCAATTACCAGCAGAATTTATATATCAAGATGAGCTAATTGTAGTATTTAAAGACATTAATCCAAAAGCTAAAACTCATTTATTACTAATACCAAGACTACACATAAAAAGTTTAGCTGAAATTAGTTTTGAACATCAAGAAATCATCACTTATTCTATTTTTAAAATTCCCGAAATAGCAAAACAATTAGCTTTACCTGGTTTTAGAACCATAATTAATACCGGAAGAGAAGGTGGACAAGTAGTTGATCACCTGCATTTTCATATCTTGAGTGGTGGTGTTTTACCAGAAGGTTAGAAATATGTACTAATCGCATATTAGTTTTCGGTGCTCTAAAAAACAAGTGACTCGCGCCATCCTGGCGCTTGCCCTTCGGGCGTGTTGCACACGTCAAAAATGTCTATCCTGACATTTTTTCGTGAAACTCGCCTTTCGCAAAGCAAAGAACAACAGATAACCAAAGAGGCTCAAACAACACTCCTTGTTTTTTAGAGCACCGAAAACTAATATGCGATTAGTATACATTTCTTAATTAGCTACAAAAAAATCCATTATGTGAAATAATACTAAAAGCGATCTCTATACATAGTAATATAATAATGATCCACTCTAATTTTGAAGAATGCTGTATATGCAACTCATTAACCAACATATCTAATAATTGTTGAATAACGCTAAGTTTTTGATTTAAGACCCACACTCGTTTTTGTTGATCAAGATACTTAATAACCATCTCATAAATAGATTCTAATTCTGGCTTATCCCAAAAAAAGTTTGGAATATCCAACAGATCTAAATGTAAATTAATAGAATCTCGATCAATAAAAATCCTTCCCATCAATTTGCGGATCTCTTTTCTAGATAATAAAGTTTTACCTTTTTTAGCTAGATCTTCTGGTAATTTTTTAGTAAGTTCGATAATTCCTTGAATGGTATTTTCAAAACCACCTAACTTAACTGATTGTGCTATGCCATAAGAAAAAGCTAGTTTAGTATAAATATGATCATTCGGTAAAATAATATGATCGGATTCAATTTTAATTTTATCTCCATGGCTATAAGAAAATGCATCATCATCCTCAGCACCAAGTTTATCAACAAAACATTCTTTTAAAATAGTTAGTATTTGGATTTCTAATTGATCTGAAATACCCCAAAAAACAATAGCTCCAAAAGGAAAAATAAATATATCATTAAAATAAAGTACATCTTCTAATTTAGAGACTTTATAATTATTTTCTGACAATAAGCCAATTACTTTCTTAATATCAAATGTATAGCTAAAAGAATAAGCAATGCACTTCATCTAAACCTATTAATCGTATAATTTTAAATAAATTGGATCTGCATTATTAATAATAATAGCATCATTTTCTTTATAATAATACTCAGCCAACCTTACAATACACTCAGCTTTAATATGTTGAATTGTAGGTTCAATGGTTAATTTTTGATCAGGATCTAAAAACATTTTTTGTTGCACAATATATGCCCCATCACCAACTACTAAAATATCCTTATTTGATATTTTGATTTGTTCTGGTTTAGCTAATGAGTCTTCTTGTATTGGTTTTGGTAATAAATGATTTTGAAAAGCAGCCGAATAAACACCATAATATACTTGTCCCATTTTAGCATCTATACATGGCATAATATATTTATCATTATAAGAATCCTGAACATTAAGTTGTTCAAATGCTTGTAATGCTAAAGCCCATAAAGTAGAAACTTTTATAATTGGTTTGTTCCAAGCAAGACTTAAACCTTGGATCACACTACTAGCTATCTTTAAACCGGTAAAACTACCAGGACCTGCACCAAAAGCTAATGCTGTTAATTCACTTTCTTTAATTTTGGTTTTGATTAATAGCTCATTAATCATCGAAAGTAATTTTTGAGCACGTATTGTGTTAGATCCTGAAGATATTTCTTCTATCTGTTCATTGTATAGCAACGCAACAGAACAATTATTGGTGGAAACATCTAAACCTAAAATTTTAATATTATTCATTAATTGAGAGTATATAATTTTAAATATACTGATCGCAAATGAGTTTTCGGTACTCTAAAAAAATAATGAGCGGTTGTTTGAGCCCCATACTGCTGCTGTTAGCGCTACTGAGCGTAGGGCGAGTTCAGCGAATTATTTTTTTTAGAGTACCGAAAACTCATTAATTGAGAGTATACAAAAAAAATAGAGTTACTTTGTATGTCAAAATACAAAATAACCCTATCTCAAGTTTTCAAATAACAACTAATTAAGCAAGTTGAAATCTAGCAACTTTTACTGCTTTAGCTCTAGAACGATGCGCTTTTTTTCTAGAAGCTTTTTTAGCACTACTTTTTTTAGCTCTAGACTTTTTGCCAGAAGCTTTTTTACGAGAAACTTTCTTATGAGAAGTCTTCTTGTGAGAAGTCTTCTTGTGAGAAACTTTCTTATGAACAGCTTTTCTAGCAGGCGATTTTCTTTTCGCTTTCCTAGCTACACCACTTTTCTTTGACTTGCTTCTTCCTGTTGTCTTCTTTGCACTTGCCATGATCAATCTCCCAAGGCTATCCAGAATTAAATCGTTAATACAAAACATAGCACAAATATCATAATTATACATAATAAAAAAGTAAAAATTTTTAAATTATTTTTTTAGAGAACCATTTTTAACAAGAAACTTCTCAATTTCGCTGAAAATTTCAGCTTGTTTCTTAGATGCGTCTATTTTGATAAATTTTTTATATTCTGCCGCTTGGTACCATTCAATCAATGGTTTAGTAGTTTGATGGTACACATATAAACGTTCCCTAATAACTTCCTCTTGATCATCTTTCCTTATAATTAATTTTTCTCCTGTTATATCATCAACATTTGGTTGCTTAGGAGGATCATATTTTATATGATAAACTCTTCCAGAAGTTGGATGATATCTACGACCAGATAACCTCTCTATTATAATTTGATCATCCAGATCTAAATAAATAATAAAATCTATGACTATGTCAGTCTCTCGTAAAGATTTACCTTGGGTCAAATTTCGCGGAAATCCATCTAAAAGGAATCCTTTTTCATATTTTGGTTCAAAAATTTCCTTTTTAACTAAATTAATTATAATATCATCACTAACTAATTTACCGGCTTCTATTATTTGTTTAGCTTGTAGCCCTAGTTCCGTATTATTGTATATTGCCTGACGTAACATTTCTCCAGTGGATATATGACCAATAGAAAATTCTTTACATAACAATGATGCTTGTGTACCTTTACCTGCACCAGGTGGGCCTAATAATATTATGTTCACTTCGATCTCCTTTGTAGATTATATTCGACATATAGTAGCTAAAAACTATAATATTTAAAATATGACAAAAAAAACAAGTAAAAAACCAACAAAAAACATCCGCCCAACTGTTCCTACCATTAATGATGCGGTTTTGGTCAAAGAGTCTTGGAAAATATTTCAAGTAATATCAGAATTTGTCGATGGCTACGAACGTCTCTATAACATTCGTCCAATAGTTAGTTTATTTGGATCGGCTAGAGTTAAGGAAAATAATAAATATTGTACCTTAGCAAAAGATCTCTCTAATAAATTATCTAATGCTGGGTTCAGTGTAGTTACTGGTGGCGGCGGTGGAATTATGAAGGCTGCGAATTTTGGAGCATACCACGGTAAATCATTTAGTGTTGGATTAAATATAATATTACCACGTAAAGAAGCAGCTAATGATTATCAAGATATTTCTCTTAGATTTCGCCATTTTTTTACCCGTAAAATAATGTTTGTTAAATATGCAACTGCTTATGTAATTTTTCCTGGTGGATTTGGTACCTTAAATGAATTAATGGAAATATTGGTCTTAGTTCAAACTGGAACAGCTCGCAAAGTACCAATTATTTTGTTTTATAAAGAATATTGGCAAGGATTAATTAATTGGTTTAAAGCAAAATTAGTTACTGAAAAAATGATAGATCCTGAAGACCTAGACTTGTTTCATGTAGTAGATAATGTTTCTCAAGCATTAAAAATCATAAGTACATTTTATAAGGCCTAATAATCTGTAACTGCTCACCTAATGCCGTCAACTTAAGATCATTTTTTCTAGTAAAGGAACGTGCACGAAATAACTCCGGCATTTACAAACTTCGGTCCGTAACTCGCATGCCTTCGGCATGCTCAGACAGTACGGTCCTCGTTTTGCAAATGCCGAAGTTATTTCGTGCATATTACAAAGCTCTAGGTTTGGCTTTCAACGGGACGCCGTGAATACATCCATGTAGGCTCAGCATCAGCATCCCTGCTGCTGATGCCCGCTTAAAAGCCAAACCTTTCGCCTTCTCCTTTGTAGCCTGTGCGCGATAAAAGTCTTAAGTTGACGGCATTAGGTGAGCAGTTACAATAATCTAATTATTCTTCCAGTTAGCTAAAAATTCATTAAAATGTTTAGTATTTAATTTTTCTAGCCATGTTTCTAAAGATTGAGATAATAATAAATAATTTTCCTGAGTGATAATACCCCTAATATATTGCATTTTTAAAAATACTAAATAAGTATTTAACACATCAATTTCACAATAGTCTCTGATACTTTGTAGATCTCCGGCTAAATAACTATCTAAAACTTGGTCACCAGTTAAAACCATTTTACCAGGCAACCCTAACATCGTAGCAATATTATCAAGAGAAGCTACTGCCGATTTTTGATACCCAGATAACAAATCCATAATATCAATGTGTCTATAATGATAACGATTTAAATAATTATTCCATTTAAAATCTGATAGTTTTTCGCCAATTTCCCAATAAATTTTGCTAGTTACTTCATGTAATAACGATCTATAATGAATAACAGGTAAATCAAAACCAGTACCATTCCAAGAAACTAAAGTTGGTTTATAAATTTCCAACCCATGAAAAAATCTTTCCAATAAATTTTTTTCATCATCAGTAATATTACCTAAAGACCATATTTTAAAAAAATCCCCGTCTTGTACTAATACCGAAATAGCTACAATCTTATGTAGATAGTGTGGTAAAAATTCTGAACCTTGTTTTTTTTGTCTATTGATACCATATAAAATTTTAATAACATCTAATTGATCTAAATTAGGATCTATTTTATTAATGCGCCTCCCTGTATCAACATCAGGGATAGTTTCTATATCAAATACCATTATTGCCATACAAGCTTAAATTACGATATACTTATTATAAATGCAACATATTATCAAAGACCCGGAAAAACATTTACCAAGCATAGATTGGAAATTAAGTTTAAAGTTAACTGGCGGTAACTTAACCTTAGCTAAAAATCTATTTACCATGATAATCAATAGTTTACCAACCGAACAACAACTAATTAACTCTGCTTTTATAAATAACGATCTAAACCAATTATATGAACTAATACATAAATTATACGGTGGTTGCTGTTATATTGGATTACCTAAATTAAAATATATAGTTAAAAATTTAGAACAAGAAATTATCTCTCGTAATCAAGAACAGATCACTAACTACGTTAATCTTTTAAATCAAGAATTAGATTTTTTGATCAAATCGAATTAGAATTTATTTTTGGATCTAATTTATTTTCTGGTAAAGTCTTTTGCTCACTTTCAGGTGAATTGTTATTAAAACTTGCTCCTATATCATAATCCTTTAAAGCTTGCTCTGGCATATTTAAAGCTTCATATACTTTACCTCTATTAAAATAAGCTTTAGCGTCGTTTGG
Source organism: uncultured Francisellaceae bacterium (assembly GCA_903907935.1). Taxonomy (GTDB): domain Bacteria; phylum Pseudomonadota; class Gammaproteobacteria; order UBA6186; family Azoamicaceae; genus UBA6186. The sequence continues at coordinate 49,467 of CAIVQA010000101.1, read as the reverse complement.
ATTAATTTGCAATAGTTGGTTAAAATTTTGCAATGCTTGAGTAAAATTACCTTGTTTTATATTGATTTCCCCTATTTTTTCTAAAGCAAATAAAATCTTATCATTCAGTTGAAATGCCTGTATAAAATCATTTTTAGCTTCCTCTAACATATCATTAGCTAAAAAAGCTACTCCTCGTTCACTATAAGCTCTAGCAAATTGTGGATTTAACTCTATAGCACTAGTAAAATCTCTAGCTGCATTAGCAAAAGATTTTAAAGATAATTCTATAACACCTCGTTCATAAAAAATCTTGTCAGATGGCCTAATATTTAGTGCTTGAGTATAATCAACTAATGCTGACTGTAAATTACCAGCCTTCTCTAAAATACTAGCTCTAGCTACATAGGCATCTACATATTTAGGATCAAGACGTATGGCTAAATTTAAACAAATTATTGCTTCTTTGGAGTTATTATCTCTAATTAATGACATTGCTTTATCAAAATATGCCCTAGAATCAGTTGCACTAGTTGCAAAATCATCAATACTAGGAGGGGTAATTGGACTTCCAGCAAATATAAAATTACTAAATAATAATAAGATCCCAAAAATAATAGTTTTAGTTTTCATAACCTAAACTTAGGTTATTTTAGTAATAACTACAAATGCTAATGCTAAATTTTCTTCATCACTAATGCTGACATGAGTAGTAATATCACCAATATTATTTCTAATAAAATTTTTAGTATCCCCAAAATATTCTACTTGGGGCTGACCAAACTTATTATTAGTTATAGCAATTTGGGTGATATACACGCCAAAATTAAACCCAGTACCTAAAGCTTTTACAACTGCTTCTTTAGCTGCAAATTTTTTTGCTAAAAATAGCTCCGGTTTTTTAGAATTTTCTAAAAATGCTAATTCTACTTTATTTAAAATTTTTTTAGCAAACCGTAACCCATATTTATTCCATAATTTTGTAATACGAGTTACGACAACTAGATCTGTACCTACTCCGTAAATGGACCCTATGCTAGGTAAATAATTTTTTAGTAGCAAGTGATTGTTTCCCTAAAAAATTAGATAAAATATAACGCATAAATAATTTCGCTTCTCGTATCTCATTAACATTAGTAAAATTATCGTTATTTAATGCTAATAAACTAGATCCACTAAATACTGGAACTTGACTAATCTCTTCTTCCTTACATTTTTGCAAACCATTTTCAAAATCAAAATAATATTTTTCTTTAAGATCTACATCGATCCCAGTGTGGCTTTCTCTATCTAGTTGTAGTTCATACCCTATAGCTTTAAGAATTTTTTTTTCCATAAATCTTAAATGTTTTTCTAAAGCTACTTGATCTTGATTATGAAAAGTTTCTATTGTTGCTAAAAATTGATTATAAAAATCAAATAATTCAACATGAGGATCCTGAGGTGCTAATAACTTTAGTAATAATTCATTAATATATAAAGATCCAAATAAAAAAATACCCATTAATTTATGTGGCACACCATTAGCTTCCGCTTTATATAATGTTGATAAATCTGAATTATGCTGTTTCCAATGAATTAATAACGGTACAAACGGTTGTAAAATGGCTGCTAGGGGATTTTTTTTTCGCCTAACACCACGGGCAACTAAATTTACTATACCATGCTCTTTAGTAAAAAATTTTACAATTAAACTAGTTTCTCGATATAAAATACGGTGCAAAACATAGGCATTTAGCATATATTCAACATTTTTAAGTTATTATTATCATTAGTCCAGTTAGACTTTACTTGTACCCATAATGTTAAAAATACTTTATCGTTAAATAATTTTTCTAAATCTAATCTAGCTTGCGTTCCAACGGTTTTTAATTTAGCCCCATTTTCTCCAATTATTATTTTTTTTTGTCCAACTTTTTCAACCCAAATTGTAGCATCTATTTTATAAACATTTTTCGGTTTAGTAATATTATTTACTTGTACATTTAATGCATAGGGTAGTTCTTGATTAAGATTTCTGATTAATTTTTCTCTAATAATTTCCGCTGATCTAAAATATAAATTTTGATCAGTAATCGCATCAAAAAAATAATGCGGAGCAAGAGGCAAGATATTAAAAATATTTTCTTCTACAATGTTTAAATTAATGTCTTTGTTAGCAGATACAGGAAATACTTCCGCAAAATTATATTTTTCAGTTAATTTTTTTATTGCAGGCAATAATAATTTTTGATCTGAAATTAGATCTATTTTATTTAATAATAAGAATACCGGTGGTGGATTCTTAATTTTATTGATCTCTCTTAAGACTACCTCATCTTGATGATCCCAAGACAAATTTTCTACTACAAACATAATAAGGTCAGCATCTTTTAAAGACGACTTAGCAGCTTTATTCATCAAACCATTTAATTTAGAATAATTTTTTAAGCATATACCAGGAGTATCAATATAAATTGCTTGTTTATTATTAATAGTCTTAATACCCAATATCTTATTTCTAGTAGTCTGTGGTTTATCGGCTGTAATGCTAATCTTTTCCCCAATTAGCTTATTAAGCATGGTCGATTTACCAACATTTGGCTTACCTATTATTGAAATAAAACCACAATAATATTCAATATTTTCCATAATAATTAACACTCTGTCTGTACAGCCACCCTCAAACTCCCCATCTCCACTTGTGGAGAGGGGTGGGGAGAGGTTTGCTTCTCGGTTCATTTTCTGGTACAATTCGTTTTTTCGTCATTTTGATTGATATTAATATAATAAAATATGAGCAATAATACTATAACTGATTCTACAGCTAATTTTCGTTCTATGCCATTACCTTCGCAGATCCTGCAGGTTTTAGATAGTATGAACTACACTATACCGACCCCAATTCAAATTCAGACTATTCCCCTTGCGTTAGAAAATAACGATATAATGGGTTCGGCGCAAACTGGCACTGGCAAAACATTAGCCTTTGCTATACCATTAATTACTCATCTTTTAAAGGATTCTAACGGATCGGCTTTAATTTTAACCCCTACTAGAGAATTAGCTCAACAAATAAGCGATGTTATTAAAAAATTATTGGGCCATAAGTCACTAATAAAAATGGCTTTGTTGATTGGGGGAGAATCAATTTATAGACAAGTTAAGCAACTAAAAATCAATCCAAAAATTATAGTTGGAACTCCTGGTCGTATTATTGATCATCTTTCGCGTAAAACTTTAAAATCAAACTTCAGTTTTTTGGTGCTCGACGAAACCGACCGCATGTTTGATATGGGATTTGGGGTACAATTAGAAAAAATTATCAGCCAATTACCAAAAGCTAGACAAACTTTAATGTTTTCTGCAACATTTCCACCAAAAATTGAAAAACTAGCTACAAAATATTTAATTAATCCTAAACGTATATTTATAACTCCTACTATAAATACTCTTGAAAAACTTAAAGAAGAAACAATTCAAGTTAAAGAATCAGAAAAATATTCAAAACTATTATTACAATTAAAAGAACGTAAAGGTTCTATAATTATATTTGTTAAAACTAAGCATGGAGCTGAGCATTTATCTAATCATTTACGTAAAGAAAATCATAATAGTTCAGCGATGCATGGCGATTTAAAACAATCTGCTCGTGGTCGTATAATGAACGATTTCCGTAACGGTCGTTATCAAATAATGGTGGCAACCGATCTTGCAGCTAGAGGACTCGATGTTCCACATATTCAACATGTAATTAATTATGATTTACCAAATTGTCCAGAAGATTATGTTCATAGAGTTGGTAGAACAGCTAGAGCTGGAGCAGATGGTTCGGCTTTAAATTTAGTTTCTTTCCATGATAAAGATAAGTGGATGGCAATTCAAAGATTTATGTCTACCGGAAAATATCAGGATCCTCCTTCTTTTCCTGGTAGAAGTAATTCTAAAGGACGGAGTTTTAAAGAACGCAATTTTAAAGAACGCGGCTTTAAAGATCGTAATTTTAAAGGATCTAGCTTTAAAGATCAAAAAGAAAAACCTAAAAAATTTAATAACAATTTTCATCACACTAGCAAAGCGCCTTTTAAAAAATCTAGAGAAGTAGAAAAATCATTTTAAGATATACATGATCGCGCATGAGTTTTCGGTGCTCTAAAAAACAAGGAGTGTTGTTTGAGCCTCTTTGGTTATCTGTTGCTCTTTGCTTTGCGAAAGGCAAGTTTCACGAAAAAATATCAGGATAGACATTTTTGATGTGTGATCATTATATTATTTTTTTTGTTGAAATTCTGGCAACAATTCTTGTTTATTACGTTTTTTAGCATTAATCTCTTTAGCTGTTTTTTCTAAAATAATAAACCTTTCTGCAGTTCCCGGGTGAGTAGACATTATATTATCATCTACACTATTAGGAAACTTTTGTGCCATTTTACGCCAAAAATAAGCTGCATTATCAACTGAATAACCAGCTCTAGCCATTATATATAGGCCTACATAATCAGCTTCTAATTCAAATTTTTGAGAATAAACTTGCCCTGCAATATCAGAAAAAACCCCCTCGGTATTAACTCCACCGGCAGCAGCTGCTAAATCTAAAATAACACCTAACAGTCTATTTTTTTGTTTGGAACTTATATGTTCCATAACACTATGAGCTAACTCATGAGAAAGCACTACAGCTAATTCTTCATTAGTATTAGCAAAGGCAAGCATGCCAGTCGTAATATAAACTTTTTTAGCATCAGTAAATGCGTTAATTTTTTTGCTTTTAATTATTTTTAAAGGATAATCGCAACTTTTTCGCTTACATAAAGGTTGTGCTGCCACTAATAATGAAGTATATAATGCACCTAATCCAGGTTTAATTGTTTCTACTTTAGTTTGTTCATTTGGAGAATTTCTCCAACTATCATTTGAAAGACCGCAACCAATCAATTGACTTATAGTTATAACTATAAGTAAAAATTTAAATTTCACTTTATTAATTATATTCTTCATTATTTTTTTTAGTCTGTATTACTTTTTCGTTGCTTAATGACTTCTCGTTTAATTTCTTCTTTGCTAGAACTTGGTATATTAGTAATAGGGCCAGCACACCCAATTAATTGATTTAAAACTATAAAAAGTATAATTTTAAAACTAAATTTTTTTACAATATAATCCATAACTTTACTTCCCATTGAGTATTATATACTAATTAAACATGAGTTTCTGGTGCTCTAAAAAACAAGGAGTGTTGTTTGAGCCTCTTCGGTCTCTAGTTGCTCTTTGCTATGCGAAAGGCGAGTTTCACGAAAAAATGTCAGGATAGACATTTTTGACGTGTGCAACACGCCCGAAGGGCGAGCGCCAGGATGGCCTCGAGTCACTTGTTTTTTAGAACACCAGAAACTCATGTTTAATTAGTATAGTACATGTTTTTGTGCTCTGTCCTCTAGTTCTTTACGCTAGCAAAGCACCCTTTAAAAAATCTAGAGAAGCAGAAAAATCGTTTTGAGATAAATCGTTAACTATAACTCCTTCTTTTAATACTAAAATTCTTGAAGCAATCTGAGTAAGAAAAACAATATCATGAGATGCGATAATTATAGTAACCCCCATATCGTGCACCTTTTGTAATAATTGTTTAAAGTTCATAATTGATCCAAGATCTAACCCAGATGTTGGTTCATCACATAATAATAAATCTGGATGCATAATTAATGAACGTACTACTGCTACTCGTTGCTTTTGTCCACCAGATAACGCTGCTGGATATTTATGTTGTTGATCCAGCAACGCCAATTGTTTTAATAACTTTATTGCTTCTTCTTCAACAACATTTTTAGGTTGTTTTAAAATTTTAATTGGTGCATAAACTATGTTTTCTAAAACAGTCATGTGAGGAAATAATTGAAAATCTTGAAATATAAAACCAGATTTACCATTAACTATTATTTCTCCAGAATCAATACTTTCTAAATGTTGAATACATCTTAATAAAGTTGATTTGCCACTACCAGATATCCCGGTTAAACCTAGTATAGATTGTCTAGTAACTTTTAAAGAAAAATCTTTAAACAACTTGGTCCCAACATAAGATTTACATAAACTATTAATACTTAGCATGCCAACTCTTCTCTATCCTATTAGCTATTCTTTCTATAAAAAAAATCAAGCAATAATAATAAGCTCCTGCTAAACAAAATGGCATAAAATAACTAAATTGTGACGCAGCAACTATTTGAGCTCGACGTGTTAAATCCAATTCTCCCATAAATGAAATTATCGCTGTTTCTTTTATTAAACTTATAACTTCGTTAACAAGTGCCGGAAAAATACTACGTAGTACCTGTGGAATAATAATGTCTTTCCATAATAAAAATGTATTAATTTGTAAACTTTTAGCAGCTTCAAATTGCCCTTTAGGTATACTTTGAATACCGGCTCGAAAAATCTCGGTAACATATGCCGCACTATTTAAGCCAAACGCTATTAACCCAGCATGCCATATATCTAATCTTATTTTAAAGATTCCAGGAACTGCAAAATAAAAAAAACTAAGTTGTACTAATAATGGTGTACCTCGTAATAATGAAACTAAACCATCTACCAAAACACGGAATAAAACTTTTTGGCGTCGCAAAATAGTTAAAATAATCGCTAAAATAAGGCCAATAGTTAGAGCCCCCAACGTATACTTTAAAGTAACTAATGTACCTCTACCAATAAATAAAATTTGTTCAACTAGCGTCATGTACATCCATTTCTACTGCTATTTCTAACCATTTGTTCTCTAATTCAGTAAAATCCCCTTGTTGTTTAATATGCTCTAAAGCAACATCAACTGATTTTAATAATGCTGAATTTTTTTTCATTGCAACAGCATAACCATAACCAGATTTAGCAGCTACTAAATAACCTAGATCTAAATTTCTTTTGCAAAATTCTTTGGCCTGCACATACTCGACAACTACTATGTCTATTTGTTTAGATTTTAAAGCTTCTATTAATTGTGGATTAAGATCCATGGTAATTAATTTTAGATCTTTAAAATTTGCATCTCTAAAAAAATCTTTTACCCAAGCCTCCATAGTACTACCTAATTGGGCACCAATTTTTTGAGTACGCAATTCAGACACACTCTGTACTGGTTGATCTTTTCTAAAAATTAAGGCTAAATCAGCAAAATAATATGGCTCAGATAAATCAAAAATTTTACTACGTTCTTTAGTTGCAGTAATTGTCGAAATAGCTAAATCTATCTGACCAGAATTTAATGCAGCAAATAAGCTACTAAAACTTAAATCTTTAAATTCTATTTCTTTATTAAGTTGTTTACCTATCAATTTAGCTAGATCTACATCTAAACCTTGAAAGTGTTCACCTTCTTTAAACTCAAATGGAGGATAATCAGCTGACATACCAACTATTAATTTATTTTTATTGGTTTTATGATCAGAACAACCACTAATAAAAAATAGCAAAACGCCACAAATTAAGAATAAATTAAATGTTTTTTTCATATTTTTATATCCCCTGGTACCTAAAAAGTGCACCCACGACCGGATATATATCATATACTATTGCTTAGCAGAAGATAAATAGGTGTTAATTCTTTGTTTTAAATCTTCTCGTTTATTTTGTAGGTGCTCCATTTGTTTTTCTAATGTAGTAAGATGGATCATTCCAGCATCATACTCCTTACAAAAATTAGTATTCATCCTTAAAGTACCACATTTTTCTTTTAATTTTTCTAAATTATTTTTTTTTTGAAGAATGTTATCGTATTGCTCCAATATTTGCTGCTCTATTTTAGATAATTCTACTTCTAATTTACCAGCTTGAAATAAACTATAGCTATTATCTTTATGGTTTTTTATTTGCTGTTGTAATTCTTTAATTAATTCTTGTAATTCTACATTATCCTTTTTTAACATAGCTATTTTTTGTTGTAAAACATTCTTTTCTGAATTATAAGTCCCTTCTAAACCAGCTATTTTATTATTGAAATCTGTTAACTGATAATTTATATTTTCTTTGGTATACTCTAGTTCTTCTAATTTCTTCTCTAGAGTATGATTAAGCTCCTGTAAACTTCTATTTTCCTCTTTAACAAAATTAAAATTTTTAGTTAACTTTGCTAATTTTTTATTAAATTGTTCGGTAAGCAGCTGTTGTTCTTCTTGAAATATGGCAGTTTTCATCGTTAAATTTTTACTAAAGAACTGCTGAAAAGCTATAAAGCTAACAACGATAATAACTATACTTATTATGATAATTTCTTTTGAAGCATTTTTAAAAATTTTCCATTGCATGTGCAAAAAGTATAGCATACTCATGCTTTTACAGCTAAATACACCCCTAATAATAAAAAAACCATCGGTGGTAAAATAACAGCAATACTTGGTGGAAAATTAATAACTGTAACTAACGGACAAAATAATGCATTAAGCAAATGAAACACAAACCCTAATCCAACTCCTACTAAAAGTCGCAATCCACGAGAAGAAGAACGCAATGGTCCCAATACAAATGGTACTGCCAAATAACTCATAATTAAAATGGAAAATGGTTGAATAATTTTTTTCCAAAAAGCAATTTTATAGTCTATTACAGTTAAATTATTAGCTAATCGATCTCTAATTACAGTAATTAAATTTTTTATAGATAAACGTTCTAAATGTTTTACATTAGCAGTTTGTAAAATATTTAGATCTAATAAATTTTGCTCTTTTTTATTTGCTAATTTAGTTAATTTGATTCCATTAGTAAAATCAGTAATAGTAACATTTTTTAAATTCCAACTACTGTTACCAACATCGTCAAGATTAATTACTTCCGCAGTTTGAGCAAACCTTGATTGTTTTAGTTGTAAATTTTGATCTAATTCATAAATAGTAACATTATGCAAACTATTACGATCTTTAATTCTAGCAACATGAATAAATTTATTACCAGTTCTAATCCAGGTACCATAAGAAGTATAAATAGTTTTACCCTGACTTAAAGCTAAAGTTTTTCTTTTTTGGGCAAATAATTCTATTTTTGGAGCCAATAATTCCCCACCTAAAAAAACTAACATCGTAAAACCTAATACATAATAACTTCCAAATAAAGCAATTCTATTAACCGATATACCAGCTGTACGCATTGCTACTAATTCGCTATTTTTAGCCATAGAACCAAGAACTAATAATGATCCTATTAACGCTGCCCAAGGCGATAAAATATATAATTTTCTAGGAATAGTAAGAACGATAAATTCTATTGCAGCAAATAAATTATAGTCCCCTGTTCCTACAAAACGTAGCTCATTTATTAAATAAAAAAATAGATCTACCCCTAATAACAATACAGCTACTAGACTGATCCCTTTTAATAAATTAATACCAATGTAATTAACAATAATCTTCATTTAAAACCATTATACTCTCAATTAATGAGTTTTCGGTGTCCTAGAAAAACAAGGAGTGTTGTTTGAGCCCCGCAAAGCGGGGCGAGTTTCACGAAAAAATGTCAGGATAGACATTTTTGACGTGTGCAACACGCCCAAAGGGCGAGCGCCAGGATAGGCGCAAGTCACTTGTTTTTTAGGATAACGAAAACTCATATGCTATCAATATAAAAATTTCTTTCTAAAATATAAAAACCAACCGCTTGCTTGTAATAATAAAAAACCTGTTACAACTAAAAATAACAAATGTACACTCCAAATCCCACAAATAGCACTAACATCCTCGTTTTCTATTAAACGACGCATAAAAATCATTGCATTACAATATATAATGTACATTAAAATAGCAGGTAAAAATTTGGCAAATTTACCTTGACGTGGTAAAACTTTAGCTAAACTAACAGCTAACATAGCTAAAATTAATATCGAAATTGGCATTGCCATCCGCCACTGCCATTCAGCATTTTCTCCAGGAATTTTAGATCCCCAAATTTCATTAGTTTTTTGTACCTTATGCATACTAAGTGGTGATTCATCGTCTTTAGGTAACAATTGTCGCCCATACTCTGCAAAATCAATAACAGAAAAATTAGCGTTACCTGCTATACCAGAATATCTATGCCCATCTTGCAACACTAAAAAATTACCATCTTGATCTTTTAACGTCTCTATACTGCCAGATTTCGCAGTTACTACTAAAGTTTCTAATTGATTGTCGGCATTAGTCGCAATAAATATATCTTGAATTTTATTGTTCTGATTTTTATTATCCACATTACCAACATAAAATACTTGTTTACCATCATTAATAACTTGAAAACGTCCTGGAACAACAGAACTTATAATTCCTAATGTTTTACCTTTAGATAAAACTTCTTCTCGTATTTTGGTTGCATATGGAGCTAACCATAAAGTTATAGCGGCCGTTAATATAGCAACGAAAACAGCAACTCTTATTACGGTATTAATTAAAAAGTACCAATTTAAACCAGAAGTAAATAATACTACTATTTCTTGATCAGCATATAATTTACTAACTACAAATAAAACAGCTATAAATAAACTAAGCGGCATTAATAAACCTAATATTTCTGGAACATATAGCAACATAGCTTGACAAACCATAGCAAATGGTAGCTGGCCGCTTGCTGCTTTAGTCAACAATCCAATAAACTTATTAGTAATAAATATTAGAAAAAGAAAAAAAATTATTGCCACAAAGTATAATAATATTTCTTTAACAATGTACTTTCGAATCAATAACATTATAATTCTCAATGTATATATACTCTCAGCTAATGAGTTTTCGGTACTCTAAAAAAATAATGAGCGGTTGTTTGAGCCCCATACTGTTGCTGTTAGCGCTACTCTGCGTAGGGCGAGTTCAGCGAATTATTTTTTAGAGTACCGAAAACTCATATGCGATCAGTACCTATACTAATCAAAATAAAACTATTCTACATTATATGAGGGAAAATTATGAAATTTCAGATCAAATCTAGTTCAACAGCTAACATAGAAAATTTAAAAACCGATTGCTTAGTATGCACTACTAGTTCTTTAAATAAATCAAATTTCCCTAAAAATACTTTAGAGTACTTAAAAAATATTATAAAACAAGAAGAGTTACACCTAGATCTTAGTATCAATAAGTCGGTATTGTTATTTAATATTCCTAATCTTACAGCAACTAGGTTACTATTAATTTCTACTGGCAAAGAACACAAACTATCTGATTTTCAGTTTATGAGTATGATTAAAAATATTTATTCTACTTTAAATAAACATAATATTAATAATGCAGCAATATGCTTACAAAATTGCCAAGTAAAAGACCGAAAAATCAATTGGCAATTTTACCAAACCACTACAATCTTACAGCATAATTTATATAATTTTAATAAATATAAATCTAAAAAATCTAATAAAGATCAACAATCTTCAAATAAAATAAATTCTATCGATTTTATAGTGGACCATAAAGATGTTGCTGACTTAAAAACAACTTTATCGTATGCATTAGCCGTTACAAACTCTTGTAAATTAATTAAAGATCTAGCTAATACTCCTCCTAATTTTTGTACTACCACTTTTATGGCTAAATCTGCTATAGAATTAAGCAAAACGTCTTCTAAAATTAAATTAACAATTTTAGAAAAAAAAGATCTAGAAAAATTAAATATGGGAGCATTTTTAGCAGTTGCTCAAGGTAGTCCTCAACCACCAAAATTAATTTGTTTAGAATACAATGGATCTAAAAATTCTAAAAATAAAACTAAAGATGCTCCAATTGTTTTAATTGGAAAAGGTATAACATTTGATACCGGCGGTAATTCTTTAAAACCAGCTAATTCAATGGTTGGAATGAAGTACGATATGTGCGGTGCAGCAACTGTATTAGGATTAATTAATTTTGCCATAGAAATGAATCTAAATTTAAATATTGTAGGAATTATGGCTGTTACTGAAAATATGCCAGGTGGCAATGCTAGTCGTCCAGACGATGTTGTAACTACTATGTCTGGCCTAACCGTAGAAATTTTAAATACTGATGCAGAAGGACGTCTAATCCTCTGTGAAGCACTTACTTATTGCAAAAAATTTAATCCAAAAGTAGTTATAGATATTGCCACCTTAACTGGTGCTTGCGCTGCAGCATTAGGACAACATTACAGTGGATTATTTAGCAATAATCAAAAATTAGCAGATCATCTAAAATCTGCAGGTAATCAGATTTGCGATAAAGTTTGGCAATTTCCAATAACCGAGGAATACCATAAACAATTAGAAAGCGATATAGCAGATTTAGCTAATATTGGAGGACCGCATGCTGGCAGCATAACTGCAGCCTGCTTTTTAGAAAAATTTGCTGAAAACTATACTTGGGCTCACTTAGATATAGCAGGAACTGCTTATATTACTGAGGGTAAATTTCATTATGCAACTGGTAGACCTTTGCCGTTGTTAGCACAATATTTAATGGAGCAAGATCAAAAATTGTAACTGTTCAGCTAATGCCGTCAATTTAAGACTTTTATCGCACACAGGCTACAAAGGATAAGGCGAAAGGTTTTGCTTTTAAGCGAGCATCAACTGTTCAGCACAGTTACAAAAAATTTAAAACTTAGCAAGATCATTTATTAATACAAAAATTGTTAGTGATATTAAAAAAAACAAACTAATAGTTCTTGCTAATATTATAGTTTTTGGTGGTGCAGGCTTACCTACTATTAATTCATAAATACAATGCACCACTGAACCACCATCTAACCATGGTATTGGCAACAAATTTAATACCCCCAGGCCAATACTAGCTAATCCTAAAAAACTCAAAAAATATTCTAATCCACTTTTTATACTCTGCCCAGCATAATACCCAATAGCAATTGGGCCTGCCACATTATTTAAAGATCCTTTACCAAAAATTGTTTCGTATAACATATAGCAACTTAAAGTAGTGTAATTATAGGTTTTAATTATTGCTTTAAAAAAGCTATCTATAACTCCATATTTAATAGTTCTTAATAACTCTTTTTTATAGGGTTTACTATGATACTTTATCCCTATAAATCCGATTTTTTCTCCACTAGGAGATATATTACTAACAGGTACAATAGTAAAAGATAAAATTTCTTTATTACGTTTAACTGTAACGTTTATTTTTTTGCCAGCTTGATCATGAATATATTCTGGAACCTCTTCCCCACTTTTCATTGGAACATTATTTATAGCTATAATTAGATCTCCTGGTTTAATTCCTGCTTCAAAAGCTGGGTATTTTGGTAATACTTTCCAAATTTTTGGATCTAAAGAACTAAATGGTTCTAACCCTAAAGATTTTAAAATATCCCCTTTAATATCGTTAATATTCCAGCCATTTAAATTTAACACATAGTTAGAATTTTTAGCTGTTTTTCGATCATAAGTTTCTAATTTTACAAAATTATTTTTTGAATTTAAATTTTTAAGCAAAATACTAGTAATATCTTCCCAGCTATATACTGGTTGATCATTTACTTTAATAATTTCTAAACCTGATTTTAACTTAGCAAAATCAGCAGTTGTTCCTTTATGAATTGTACCCAAGATGGGAATAGGAGTACTAATACCTATTATAAATACTAACCAATACATTAAAACTGCAAATAAAATACTAAACAATGGTCCAGCAAAAAAAATCAGCATTCTAATCCATGGTGATTTCTTATTAATAGCCATACTTTGATCGGCTAATTTTATATCGGATGATCCTTCATTAGTATCTAGTGGTGTTACGTAGCCACCTATTGGGATTGCAGATATTACATATTCTGTTCCAAATTTATCGTACCATATAGGACGTGATGGCCCAAAACCAATAGAAAATCTTAATATTCTAACATTAAAAAATCTTGCTACATAAAAATGGCCTAATTCATGTACTATTACTAATACACCTATCCCTAAGATAAAACCGATTAATGAGTAACAAATATCCATTAATGCCAGCCACCAAAACAACCATCAACACCTAGCGACCATTTATAGCATCCTCCCCCTGAATAGCCCATCCCTCCCATACAACTGTCTAGTTCTCGGCAGTAGTTATAGTCTCCACCCCATTGTTGCCATCCCCAAGGAGGCCAGTTTTCCATCCAAAAACAAGATGCACCTGGGGTATTTGCTGTCGCACAACTAGTTATACAATTACTTCCATCAAAAGAAGCACCATTAGTACAGGTAATAGTATTATTATTATTCCATTGAGCATTAGCTATAGTGGTGGTACAGCTTTGTCCATCACTACCTGGCGAAGATCCAGATACACATGTTGCACAACTATTACTACTATTATTCCAATACATATTACCAGTACATTGTAGTGGCGCCACACAAGAATTACTAGCAGAATTAAATATATTTGGGGATGCACAAGTAGTACAAATTCCATTTTCTATTGGACCAGTCGCACAAGAAACACAACTAGTTCCATTCCAATAAGTATTTCCTGTACAAGTATTACAACCATTTTGAGCACTGTTTACCGGTCCTCCTGTACAAGTAACACAACTGGACGTGCTTGGAGAAAAATAAGAATTACCAGAACAAGTAGTACAACCATTTGCAGTTGCATTAACTGGGCCAGTTGTACAGGTAACACAACTACCACTACCTGTGCTTGCATTACCATTAAAATAACTATTAGCTCCACTACATTGACAAACTCCTAAAGCATCGTTCCAAGTTCCCCCTGTAGGACAACTCACACACTGACCAGTAGAAGTAGTAGTTATAGCTCCACTAGCAGGCTGAGCACAAGTACAATATAAATTATAAATACTATTTGATAAACCTAATAAATTAGTTACTACTACATTCATTCTTGGTGGACATGTTCTTGTTTTATTAACTACTAAATTAGAAGAAGAAATAATACTACCACCTACACAAGTTCTGTTACTCTGATCGAAAGTTCCACTATTTGTACCATTATTACAAGTATAAGAACTTATTCTTAAAGAATATACTGCATTAGAAGGACTATTAACCGAATCTACAGAAACACCCAAAGTTTCAACTAAATATCCTCCATAACTATTATTGTCGTTAACTAAATTGGTTATTGGATTTATAGTTGCCGTTATAGAATTATTGTATATTGATACGTTACCACCATTTGGTACAGAATTTGCTATATCCTTTAAATCTACCCCATTATTTTGTAAAGCTAAAACATTACTAATATTTAAGGTTCCACTGTTTATTAAAGAAGCAGTTATTGGTGGAAATATTGCAATAGAAGTATTTGCCGCACTAACACTGCCTACCACATTAGGTATTGAAGTAGAAGTATCTACCCAAGTAAATCCTGAATTAGCGTTACTTTGTATAACTTGATCTAAATTACTAGAAATTAAATTTAATAATCCTCTAGATGCATTTGTTTGTTGTAAATATTGAATAGTACTTTGAGAGATTTTTTTCACGCTATTAGAAACTTTTAACATTACACTTCCTGTAGCGGTTAAAATGGACATTAATAACATTGCTGTTATTAAAAGTAATCCTTTCTGATTATTGTTAAAATAATACATAATTACACATAATTATAATACTTGTGCAATATATTATTAAATTTATTTAATGAAAGATCATTTTTTAGTCATATGCACGAAATAAGCTTCCGCATTTATGTACTTGAGGTCCGTAACTCGGCTGGCAACGCCAGCGAGTTACGGACCTCGTACATCAAAAGCCAACACTACAACCATCAGTACCAACCGACCATTTATAGCATCCTCCCCCTGAGTAGCCATACCCCCCTGAACAACTGTCTTGTTGTTTGCAGTAGTAATAGTCTCCACTCCATTGTTGCCATGACCAAGGTGGCCAGTTTTGCATCCAAAAACAAGATGCACCTGGGGTGCTTGCGTTTACCGAACAAACACTTACGCTAGGTGTACAAGTACTTCCATCAAAAGTAGCACCATTAGTACAAGTAATAGTATTATCATTATTCCATTGAGCATTAGCTATACTAGTAGTACAACCTTGATCTCCACTTGCTGTACTAGAACCTGCTGCACAAGAAACACAAGATGATCCATTAAAATAACCACCATTAGTACAGGTAATAGTATTATTATTATTCCATTGAGCATTAGCTATAGCAGTGGTACAACTTTGATCATTACTCGCTGGAGTAGAGCCTGTTACACAAGCAACACAAGCTGATCCATTAAAATAATTACTGCTGTTAGTACAGGTAATAGTATTGTTATTATTCCATTGAGCGCCAGCTATACTCGTGGTGCATGACTGATCTCCTGTGCTTGGTGTAGAACCAGCTACACAATTTGTATTACAATTAGATCCATTAAAATAAGCGCCATTAGTACAGGTAATAGTATTATTATTATTCCACTGAGCATTAGCTATACTAGTGGTACAACTGTGATCATCACTCGCTGGTGCAGAACCAGTTACACAAGCAACACAAGCTGATCCATTAAAATAATTACTGCTATTAGTACAAGTAATAGTATTGTTATTATTCCATTTAGCTCCAGCTATATTAGTGCTACAACCTTGATCACTAGCAATTGGCGCAGATCCAGCTACACAATCTGTATTACAATTAGATCCATTAAAATAAGCACCATTAGTACAAGAAATTGTATTATTATTATTCCATTGAGCATTAGCTATAGTAGTATTACAAGCGTGATCATCACTCGTTGGCGTAGAACCAGTTACACAAGAAACACAAGATGATCCATTAAAATAATTACTGCTATTAGTACAGGTAATAGTATTGTTATTATTATTCCATTGAGCACCAGCTATAGTAGTACCACAACCTTGATCGCCAGTAAGTGGTGTAGCACCATTAGGACAAGCAACGCAAACCGATCCATTAAAATAATTACTACCACTCGTACAAGAAATAGTATTATTATTATTCCATTGAGCACCAGCTATACTAGTACTACAACCTTGATCCCCAGCAATTGGCGTAGATCCAGCTACACAAGCAACACAAGCAGATCCATTAAAATAACTACTAGTATCAGTACAAGTAATAGTATTGTTAGGATTCCATGTAGCATTAGCTATAGTAGTAGTACAGGTTTGGTCATCAGTGCTTGGCGTAGATCCAGTTACACAATTAGCACAAGATGATCCATTAAAATAACTACTACCACCCCCACTATTACAGACAAGAGTCCCGCCTGGAATATTAGCACTATTGCTACCAATACCGCTACCGCTACCACCAGAAGGAGGAACCCAGGTAGCACCAGGAACTGAAGTAGTACAGCCTGTAAGACCACTATTTGGAACAGAGCCTGCCGGACAAGTTAAACAACTACCACCATTTGCATAAGTACCAGAACTACCAGTACACCCACATACTCCATTGGTCGCTACTTGATTGCTACCACAAGATCCCGTACAACCAGGTGGAATTAAGCTAGGGCTAACCCCTTGAACAAAACAACTCCATTGTAGATCAGTAGAACCAGAAGCATATGATCCAACATAATATAACATTGGGTTACCGCTACCACCACTAGAATAACTACTATTTAACTTTGCTGTTATATAACATGCTGGAGTTGCACCAGATCCTAAACTAGCATCAATACTAGTTGGTACACTAACGGAACCATTGGAATCTGGACCAGTATATGACACCGTACTTGGAACAATATATTTAGCAGCATTTGGATCTAATGTAGTAAATTCGTGTTGAAGCTGGATAGCTGCAGCACTCCCAGTAGCTGGAGGTGCATCTGCATTAGCCACAAAAATCATTACTTTTTCTTTCAAGCCTTGGGTATAGTTTACTGCATTGGTAAGCCCGGCACGCTTTACATAACTTGTATATTTTATAACACCTACAGTAGTTAAAACAGCTATTATAGCAAGAACTACCATTAGCTCTATTAAGTTAAATCCCATATTATGCTGTATTTTTTTTCTCAATTTAAAGATCCCCAAATAAATTACCTGACTGTATAAAATAATTTATAGCTAATAAATTACTTTTTACCAATTATCAATTTTGGATGATAACCATACAGCAAACTTTTGTTAGAGGTTTTCTAGGCATAATAGGTTATTCTTTACAATTTCCCATGCTAACGGTAACCATATAGTAAATTTTTTTGGTGAATCTAATAATTTATGTTCTAGTTCAGACACATTAATCCATTGGATCTCTTCTACTTCATTTGGATCTAGGTTAAATTGATTTTGTTTATAAACACCAATTAATATATGATCTAATTCGTATTCAACTAACAAATTATCAAATTTGTTTTTATAAATAAAAGATTCAAGATATTTTAATTCCAAGTCTATTCCTAACTCCTCTTTTAACCGACGTTGGCCAGCAATTATTATTTCTTCGTTAATTCTAGGATGTCCACAACAACTATTGGTCCATAAACCACCACTATGATACTTATTAACTTGACGCTTCTGTAATAACACTTGTAAATTGTTATGTTGTTTTCTAAATATAAAAATAGAAAATGCACGATGTAGCATCCCCAACTGATGAACTACCAGTTTTTCTTCTGTGCCAATTACATTATCTTGTTCGTCTACTAATACTAATTGTTCCATACTACTCTATGTTCCTAAATTCAAATGGCCTAATTAACTCTACCTCAGGAAATGCTTCTTTAATTACATCAAAATCCTTATATAAAAATAATAATTTTAAATTTGGTCCAGCATCTTCTGTAAAATATACTTCAATATTATTACCACAACGCAATTGCCAAATTTTTTTAACCATATTAATTGTATCAGCATTTTGATACATAATAGCCGGTCTAGATGCTAACATAACTGCATGCATAGCCAATGCATTGGCTTCCGAAGTAGCCCCCAACAAAGAAAAATCTTTGGTTTTTAAAGCAACTTCTAACTTAGCTAAATCGTTAATAGCAAGTTGTTGCCACGAATTATATAATGGTGAACTCTCTACGCTAATTTTCATGGCTTCCCTAGAACTTATTGGTTTTTCTTTATGATCTAATACTAATAAACCAACGCATAACTCTGGCCATATTATATCTACAAGTTCAGCAAAAGAATCCATACCATCTTCTCGTACTCCGGCATGCCACTTTACAAAACCATGCCATAATGATCTACTAGCACTACCGCTACCTAATCTTGCTAAAATAGATAAATCTTTTAATGATAAATTCCAAGAAAATAGCTGATCTAAAGCTTTAACTAAAGCCGCAAAACCACTAGCAGAAGAAGCTAGACCAGCAGCTATTGGTAAATTAGATCTAGTATTTATTTTAAATGATATTTTTGGAATAGGAATAAGATCCGGACGTTTATTGCGCAAAAAATTTAAAAATTCTACTATTTTTTTATAAAAATTATGTTGTTTTTCAATTAAATTATTATTTAAAAAAATTTGATCAATATCATTATCAATTAAAGACACTTCAGTAAAGGTGCCTTTATCACCTAAAGAAATTGATAAACTAGAGTTTACTGGTAAATTAAGTTCTATAGATCTCTTACCCCAATATTTGCATAAAGCAATATTACTAGGAGCAAATGCTTTTCCTACTCTAACCATATTAAGCCTTGTTGATCAGTTTCAATAGCAAATTGTTCTTCTTTAAAAATATGTAATTGCTCACCAGGGTAGATCTCCTTTGCTGCGGTGCGTAACTCACTGGCCTTCGGCCAGCTCAAACAGTACGCTCCTCGCAAAGGAGATCCACCCTGGTGAGCAGTTACAAAAGTTTTTTGATTTAATTTACCTAAACCAATTACACAATCGCCTAGCCCAGCGCCAGAGAGCTTTGCTCCATAAATATTTTTTTGGGCTCGTAAACTACATGCTAACAGATCTAAATTATTATCAACCACTCCCAAGCCTGTCATTAAACCATGAGCTACATCCATAAGCTTACCAACTACGGTTAAATTTTCTTGTTCTATGGCAGATATTGCTAAATTACTACAATTATCTATGCTAGCAAAAATATAATTATACAAGTCTTTATTCTCAATAATTTTACTATTTATAATTTTTATAACGTCAGCTGTTTTAGTTTTATAGCCGCAATATACTGCAACTAAATCGAAGGTTTTTTTAAAAATTTTTTGTACTGAAAAATCTTTAAATCCAATAATCCCTCCATAAATACTAGCTGCTAAATCAGCTCCGGAACCAAAACCATTTTGCGCCTGGTGCACTACACTTAATGCTTGTTTAAATAAATTTTCTTGTGTTTGGTTATAAGAAAAAAATTTATTTAAACTTGCTAACACCCCAACTACGACCGCTGCAGACGAACCAAAACCTACAGAATTTTTTAAACTACCATCCTCTATCAATAAACTAAACCCTGAAGTAATTTTATGCTGAGAATTAAAATGTTTAATGCTATTTATTACAAATTGCCATTCTGCTGTAATTGCTTCATTATTAATTAAATCTTGTAAGCTAAGCTCATAATTACCAAAACTAGAAATTAAATTAATTTTATTATTATTGTTGCTAGTTAAAGTAACCTGCAATCTGGCATTAATAGCAGCAACAACTGCCATTTTACCATGTAACACTGCATGTTCACCAAACAACATAACAGAACCGGGAATTGATACTTTAATCATAAGGTCTATACTCTCTCAACAAATGAGTTTTCGGTACTCTAAAAAAATAATGAGCGGTGTTTGAGCCCCATGCTGTTACTGTTAGCGCTCCTCTGCGTAGGGCGAGTTCAGCGAATTATTTTTTAGAGTACCAAAACTCATGTGCGTTTAGTATATATTAAATAATAGTCACTCCACCATTATCAACGCTAATATTTTGTAGTTCATAATTATAATTGGTAGCAACTTTTGCTATTTTTGATTGATCACCAATTAGCAATAATATCCCTGCATTATCGCCATAAATACTACCAGCACCACAAATTTTTGCAGCTCCACCTAAAGATTCCACTTCTTTGACAAATGCTTGTATTTTATTAGGTACTACCCCAATTAAAGACAATAATGCATGATTTTCTTTAATTGCCTCTAAAAACTGTAACTTATTGTTAGTCATTAAAGCTTTTTTAATAACTTCTGTAACATTAGAAAAATCTTTTAAAATTAAATCGTTTTTACTAAAATACTTTCTAACAAAATCAACACACTCTCCAGTGGTTGCAAGAGGTATACCTGTATTTACTATTTTAAAACCAAAATCTGGTAGCACTATATTTTGCGTTTTAAAACAATTATCAAAATAAGCACAGCCACCAAAAGTAGACATATATAAATCGATCCCGCTAGATTTACCATGCTGCAAATTTTCTAGATCTGTTCCTATTTTTAAAAATTTAGCTGGATCCCATTTAATTTTAAATAAATGAGCTAAAGAACGTAGACAACTAATAATAACCGCAGCAGATGAGCCTAACCCAGATCCAATTGGAACACTAGAATCTACTTGTATATCTAAACTATTGGATAATTGTAATTGTAATTTTTCAATTAAACTAATTACTGAATATTGTAATAACTCAAATGGTTTCTTTATAACCTCTTTAATACTACAGTGACCATTAAGAAATGAATTATAATTATTTTGTAAACGATTAGCTAACAAAGCTAAGGCTTTTAAAGTATGAGACCCGGCATATCTAAGTGCTAACAAATTAAAATTTATTACTGGGTTAATAGTATTTTTTGATGCAAAACTAACTGTTGTTATTACGTATTGATTAATAGCCACAGCTATTGCCGAAGCCCCATACACTACTGCATGTTCCCCAGAAATAATTAATTTAGCTGGTGCCTTAGCACTAAACCCATTTTTCATATTTTAGTAACCCTTTCAAAATTACAATGAGTGCGCATTAATTCTCCTGGATTAGTTTGAGCTGCTAACAACGACAACTCCCCACACAACACCCCAGCTGCTACAATGATAGCTAATTTTCTTGCATTCAAGTTATTGCATCCTATATTTTTAAAATTTTCTTGTACAAATGCCAAATTTTTACCATTCCCAATAGTACCAACAATTAAATTCGGCAAAGTTACAGAAAAATATAGATTTTCTTCAACTACTTCTGTATGCACAATACCTTGGGATCCTTCCACTATATTAGCAGCATCTTGACCGGTTGCTAAATAAATAGCTAATAGCATATTAGCAAAATGTGCATTAGCGCTCCTTAAACTACCAGCTAATACCCCTCCAATTAAATTTTTCTTAATATTTAATTCTACAATCTTTTCTGGAGTACTATTAAGAGTATCTTTAACCACACTTCTAGGAATATTAAGTTCTGCAATTACATATTTCCCGCGCCCTAAAATACCATTAACTGCTGATACTTTTTTATCAGTACAATAATTTGCTGAAATAGATACATATTTAAGCTGTGGATACTCCACTATAAGCCAATTTAAAATATTTTCAGCGGCTAAAGTTGCCATATTATGGCCAGACGCATCTTTAGTACTAAAACTAAAACGCAAATAAATTAAATTACCAACTATTTGATCATGCCATTCTTGTAAATCTACATGTCTACTATTTTTGCTTGCAATAGAACTAACTTCTTTAAGACGAGTTCTAAGATCAGCTACAACATTTTCTGCAGAACTAGCATTTAAAGCTTGTAGCACGATTGAACGAGTCATATTATCTTTAACTATAACCACCGATATACCTGCGGTTAACCGAGAAACTTTTGCTCCACGGTTACAAGATGGCCACAATGGTGTTTCAAAAGTTGCCATTGGTACATTAAATTCTCCTGTTAATTCTTGAGAATTAATTTTAATAGGTCCAATAAATTCCATTGGAATTTGTGCAAATAATTTGTTCATAATAATTAACGCTCTTCTTATAATAAAAATGTAACTGCTCACCCCCAGTATACTTCTTTGCTGCGGTACGTAACTCACTGGTCTTCGACCAGTTCAAACAGTACGTTCCTCGCAAAGAAGCATACATGAGGGTAAGCAGTTACATAAAAATCCCCTCAAACTCTCCCTCTCCACTTGTGGAGAGGGATGGGGAGAGGTCATAATTGATACAATAAAGCTCCCATTAAAAATATTGGCATTCCCGAACAAAAACTATCTATTCTATCTAAAATACCACCATGACCTGGTAAAAGATTACCACTATCTTTAACTCCACTTATACGTTTTACTAAACTTTCAAATAAATCTCCAATAACCGAAAACATAAATGTTACATTAGTTATTAAAATAATTTTTAAAATTATTTTCCAATTAAAATTTGGTACAAAAGTTAATATGTATATTATTGCTACTAATATTGCTCCCAAATAACCACCTAATATTCCTTCCCAAGTTTTATTAGGACTAATGGTAGTTAATTTATGTTTGCCAAATAATTTACCAAAAACATACCCACCAACATCAGCTGCTATTATAATTAAACAGCCAAATAATAACAAAAATCGATTGTAACCGTGTATATAATTCATTGCTAACCAACTAGGGATAAGAGCCAAAAAGCAACTTAAACAACTATATATTGGATCGAAATGTAGTTTTTTAATCAAAACAAATTTTGTATTTAATAAAATATTTAAAAAAGCTATAACCCAAAAAATATTGGCTATTAAAACAATTTTATTAATAATAACAAACCAATATGCCCTAGTTATTAATAAACTTACTATAAAAATAAAAAATAATAATAAATTTAAAATTATTAAATAATTATTTAATATCTTTCCCAATTTTAATAATTTTAACCACTCAAAAGCAGCTACAATAACTATAAAAGACGTAACTGATAAAAATATTTTATTAGGGGCATACAATAACAACCAGATAAATGCTGGCAATAAAATACTAATTGTTACTATCCGCTTTTTAAGCATTAGCTTGAACCACTAATCCTCCAAATCTTCTAGTGCGAGAATTAAAAAAATTTAAAGCCTGCTGAAATTCTCTAATACTAAAATCTGGCCACAAAGTATCAATAAAAAATAATTCTGTATAAGCACTTTGCCACAAGAAGAAATTACTAATTCTATACTCTCCACTAGTTCTTATAAGTAGATCTGGATCAGGAAAATCTGATAAACTTAAGTGAGACGATATTACTTCTTCGTTGAGATCTTCTATGCATAAACTAGCTTTTTGAACTTTGCTAGCTATTTGTTGTACAGCATTTACTATATCCCATCTACCGCCATAATTAATTGCAATGTTTAATTTTAAGCCATTGTTATTAACAGTTAATTCTGTGGCTCTTTTAATAGCCTCTCTTAATGCTAAAGGCAAAGGCGTGGTATCTCCAATAATTTTTAATTTAATATTATTATCATGTAAATCTTTTATTTCTTCAGTTAATAATTTAAGGCATAAGTTCATTAGCATAGAAACTTCTTGCTTAGGTCTACGCCAATTTTCACTACTAAATACAAATAAACTTAAAATTTCGATCTGATGATCTATACACATCCGCACTAAATTACGTGCTGCATCTGCTCCTTTTTGATGGCCAACAATTCGTGGTAAAGAACGACTTATTGCCCACCTACCATTTCCATCTATTATTACTGCTATATGTTTAGGTTTCTTCATGCCAATTACTATAAATTTTAAATCTTCATTATATCGGTTTCTTTAGTATGGCTTAATTTATCAATCTGATTAATATATTGATCTGTTATTTTTTGAATCTTATTTTCAGCAGATTTCTCATCATTAAGACTGATTTCTTTACTTTTAGACAAAGATTTAACTTGTGCATTAGAATCTCTACGTACATTACGAACAGCAACTCTAGCATTTTCAGCTTCTACTTTAGTTTGCTTAACTAGAGTTTTCCTACGATCTTCGTTTAAAGGAGGTATCGGCACCCTTATTATAGATCCTACTACAACTGGATTTAACCCTAAATTTGCAGTAACAATTGCTTTTTCTACAGCTGCCACCATACTTTTATCAAACGGAGTAATATTTAAAGTTCTAGCATCTTCAACTATTATATTAGCAACCCTAGATAGCAAAGTACGTTGATTATAATATTCAACTGAAATACCTTCTAACAAATTAGGATGGGCTCTATCTGTACGAATTTTAGCTAAATCTTTACTAAAACTTTCAAGAACCTTTTGCATTTTTTGTTCTGAATCTTTATAAATACTATTTAAATCTGGCATAACTTTTACTATACCCCTTCAACTGTTGTTCCTTCATCTTTACCATGGATAATATTCAATAAAGCATTTGGCTTGTTAATATTAAATACAATGATTTTCATACCATAATCTCTACACTGAATAAAAGCATTTAAATCCATAACTCCTAATTCTCGTTGCAATACTTCGGTATAAGTTAATTTTTTATAATAAATCGCTTTATCGTGTTTTTTAGGATCATGAGAATAAATTCCATCTACTTGAGTAGCCTTAAGTAATACATTAGCATTAATTTCTAAAGCACGTAAACTAGCTGCAGAATCTGTAGTAACCAATGGATTGCCAGTGCCTGCAGCAAAAATTACTACCCTGTTTTTTTCTAAATGCCTAATTGCTTTTTTACGATCGTATGAATCTACTATACCTCGAATAGCAAGAGCAGACATTACTCTAGGCTCAAACCCGGCACGAAGGAAAGCGCCTTCCAATACTAGCGCATTCATAATAGTTCCCAACATTCCCATTTGATCACCGATTACTCTATCGGTTAAACCTAACTCTAAAAGTGATTCTCCTCGAAATAAATTACCACCACCAACTACTATACCAACTTGTACCCCTAAATTAAGAAGCTTAGCAATATCCATTACTAAACCATCTATAATTTTAGGATCTATACCAAAACTACCACGACCTCCAGCTAATGCTTCACCGCTAAATTTCAATAAAATTCTATTATACTTGACTTTGTTCATCCCTTCTCGATACCTTCCCCTACTTCAAAACGAAGCATTTTAATAACTTTAGCATTATGCTTTGCCAATAATTTAGCAATAGTTATTTCTTGATCTTTTACAAAAAGTTGCTCTAATAAAGTAATTTCTTTGAAAAATTTAGTTACCCTACCTGCAGTAATTTTCTTTAAAATATCTTCTGGTTTATCGGAATTATTAAGTTTAGTTTGCTCCATAAAAATGGCTTCTTCTTTTTTAAATTTTTCTGCCGGTACATCAGTTTGAACAATATATTCTGGCCGCATAGCAGCTACATGCATAGCGATATCCCTAGCTAATTCTTCATTACCACCTTCTAAACTAATGACACTTATTATTTTAGCTGGTGTTCCCCCATGAGTATAAACACCTAATACTTGATTTTGATTTATGGAGCACAACTCAGATCTACGCAATACTATATTTTCACCTAATTGGGCAATTAAAGTTAATCTTTGATCTTCAACTGTTTCTTGATCACTAATTTTTTGTTGCATTAATTGATTAAGTTCTGGATTTTTAATTACTAAAATTAGATCTACAATTTTTTTAGCAAAAGCTAATAACTTATCGTTTTTAGCAACAAAATCTGTTTCACAATTAATTTCTATAAGAGCTGCCTCTGTTTTGTTAGGATTAACGCTAACTACTACTAATCCTTCAGCAGCAACTCTAGACTGTTTTTTTACTGCTGCAGCAATACCAGATTTACGTAATAAATCTATTGCTTCATTAATATCACCATTAGTTTCTTGTAAAGCACGTTTACATTCCATCATACTAACACTGGTTTTTTCTCTTAAAGTTTTTACTAAATCTGCTGTAATATTTGTCATATATACCTCTATTAAAATACCTCTCATCAAACTCCCCCTCTCCCCCTTTGGAGAGGGATGGGGAGAGGCTTCTCTTATTTCCTGTGCTCTGAAGTTTCGTTTACTTCTACAAAATTTTCACCATACTTAGCTGCCATAATTGCGCTTTTTTCATTCTTAGTAGCTAAAATAGTTTCTGCTATACAATTACAATATAATGAAATTGCACGCATAGAATCATCGTTACCTGGAATAATATAATTAACTCCATCTGGATCACTATTAGTATCTACCACACCTATTACTGGTACTTTAATACGATTGGCTTCTTTAACTGCAATAGATTCATGCCCAACTCCAATAACAAACACAGCGTCTGGTAAACCTTTCATGTTTTTTATTCCACCTAAATTTTCTTCTAACTTGATTAATTCTCGAGAAATAGTTAGATTTTCTTTTTTAGTTAGATGTTTTAAAGTACCATCTTCTTGCATTTTGGTTAACTCTTCTAATCTACGTATAGATTGTTTAATAGTTTTATAATTAGTTAACATACCGCCTAACCAACGATAATTAACATATGGCATGTTGCATCTAGTAGCTTCGTTAAACACTATATCTCTAGCTGCTCTTTTAGTCCCAACAAATAAAACTTTTCCACCATGACTAACAATTTTTTCTACCAGTTTTAAAGCTTCTCTAAAAAGTGGTACCGTTTTTTCTAAATCGATTATATTAACTTGGTTACTAATTCCATAAATATAATCTTGCATTTTTGGATTGCGAAATCTAGTTAAATGACCATAATGCACGCCAGCTTTAAATAAATCTTGCATACTAAAATTAAAAGTACTCATAAATACTAATCTCCTTAAAAGTGTGGGTTATTGCCTCCACATACCCTCTAAATTCACCAAATACTTGCAAGTACACTTTACTTGGCACCCAAATTTAAAGTTTGATATGTGTGTGATTTAATAGGCACAATGTATATCATATAATCGACTTTTCAGCAAAATTATTTGGAGTTTTATAATGGGGATTGAAAATAAAATAAATAACCTACTAAAAATTTATGACAATTCAATTAATTCAAATGAATTAATTGACATAAGGAACCAATTACGTAGCCTTCAACATTTTATTCGAACTACGGTAGGGATAACACCATTGGCTAATGTCGAACAGCTTACTATTCGCTTAGCTAAAATAACAACATTAATACAACAATTACGTACCTCTTCAATAATTACAATTAACGAATATAGGAAAATTATAAAAAAAATTAATAACTATAAAAAAAAACTTATACGATATAAAACTTTTTTGCAGCTTCATAATGATGAAGCAATTGCAATTGCTGAAGATTTAGAACAAAAACATATTGATTCTATTTTAGTTTGGAAAAATTATCTTTATAGTTTACTAGATTATAATGATTATAAATTATTATTTACACCAAGTAATAATATATTTCAAAATAGTTTAATTTGTTACATAAAAACATGGTCACAATTAAATCCTATCCTACAAGAATACGGGGATTATTTTGCTGCCTACAAAGATAATTCATTAGCACAATTATTGTTTAGTAATCGTGAATTTATAAAAGCATTAAAAAATAGCCAGTTTTTTTCAGGTGGAGAAATAGGCCATTGTATTATACAACGATTGTTTTTTATGTACTCAAACGTTTCTACTTCTAGTCTAGCAACTATAATACTACGTTCTTTAATTCCAGGTGGTCACTCTCATGGTCTCCTTGAAAAGGATTTTTTTAAGTGTAATTCAGAAGCTTTTAAAGCTGAAGTTATTAAATTAGTTTTATACAAACGCCTATCTTTACAAAATGGAGTGCAACCTATTGCTTGGATAGGAAGCGCTAAAACTTTAACTACTATGTTGGAGGATCCAAACCCATCTTTACCAGAAAGAAGAGGTATTTATTTAAATTGTGGTGAATATTTAACTCCAGAATTTAATAGGGCTTGGTTACTATCATTAATGGAAATGGGCTACGAAATTAAATTAGTTGAAAGACAATTTCCTAGTATAGAAAAAGCTATTTTATCTAATAAACCAATAGATTTTTTACTACTGTTAGCAGAAGAAATTAGAAAAATGAATGATCAAAATGATCCTGGTGCATGCCATTCTCAATACAATGGAGGAGACTCCCCTACAGCCACTTCATTAGAAATTTTATTATTAATGAATATGGGCTGTACAGCTACAAAAGACATTAAGGAAGGAACTATTTCTTTATTTAAACCAAAAATAACGGCTATCGATACTAGTGAATATAGTTCCCCGAAACCTGAAATGTTGAGCCAATATCGCTTAAGCAAGAGAAGGAGTCATAGTTGCTTTATGCCTACTGCTAGCATGAAGTATAGAACTAAAAATCAACTTATCTTATAACTGTCGTAACTGTCAAACATATGGCAAATGCATAAATTTAAGTGCATTTGCCATCAGCAATTCCCTTTGACGAATGACAAAAACTTTTTTAAACTAAATAACAAAAAAATTCTTAAAAATCAGTTATTTATCTACTCTTATTGAGCAAGTTTCCTACCAGCCAACTAGACTTTGCTCACTTGCAATACTTGTATTACATGTTATACTTGTATTATAGGAGAAAAACAAAATGCTTACCATACGGTTAAATAATGATTTAGAGAACAGATTAATAGCCCTATCCCAAAAGACTGGCCGCCCTAAAAGCTATTATGTACGCCAAGCAATTCAAGACTTTTTAGAAGAAAAAGAAGACTACTTATTAGCTATCAGCCGCCTAGAAAAAAATAATCCTAGGATTTCGTTAGCAGAACTGGAGAAAAAACTTGGCTTGGACAGTTGAAATTGATAGTGCTGCACTCAAAGATCTAAAAAAACTAGCAAAATAGAGCAAAAGAAGTTGTTAAAAGCTATTCATCGTATTGCTCTTGCTTACCTACTCCAAAATCATCCTTCTAGTTTGAGATCCCTCGACATATGCATATACATATGTTGCACAGTACCAAACAATCAATCTATAATTGACATCTTAAGTTAAAGACAACTAGTTAATTATTGTCAAAAACTATTACAACAATCCTTGGAAATAATAATAATAAT
The DNA here is from genome assembly GCA_903907935.1 of uncultured Francisellaceae bacterium. Lineage (GTDB taxonomy): Bacteria > Pseudomonadota > Gammaproteobacteria > UBA6186 > Azoamicaceae > UBA6186. Next base: position 19,709 of record CAIVQA010000101.1, on the reverse strand, counting down.
TGGAGAATAAACGTGACGAATTTTGAAAAACAACAAGCATGGCTCTTAGCTCAAGTTAGCAAAAAAACTATAGAGGTAGATTTAAAGAATATTAGCTATTTTTTAATCAGTAATGAACGCCTTATATCTTCTGCTATTGGAATCAATCCTTTAGAATTTTCTGTATTACTTGCAAATAAATTAGAAAAAGTAAAACTATTTGCTACTTCTGAAGAAGATCTACAAACTATTCTAGAATGCGAAAGCAAACTAAAAACATATCAAGCATTTCTAATAACCCATATGGTTGATGCAATAAGGATTGCTGAAGATCTAGAAAAAATGCATGAGGATTCTATAGAACAATCAAAACTAGTGGAAATTTATTCTCCGACAACATCAACTGCTAGCAGAAATCCTTTAGAAGAAACTATATTTGATAAAGGATTATCATCCTATATAGAAATTTTCAAAAATTTATTACCTAAAATAAATGGTGAAGAATCTTCTAGTATCAGCATTTACCCAAGTAGATATAATGGTAACTATTTAGCACAATTATTTTTAAATGATAGTGATTTTATTAGTAAAGCAATGGACACTCCTATTGGTGGAGAAATGGGGCATCTTATTGTACAAAGATTTTTCTCTATTAAACAAAAAACCCGCGAATGGTATAGGGTAAATAGATATTTTCAGCAAATGATTTTTGCTGAAAGAGGAAAAGACATGTTTTTCCATTACGAACCAGAAGCATTTAAAACAGAGGTAATTAAATTATATTTATATAAGATGTTATCACTTACTAACGATCCTAACAGCCCACCTGTAGCATGGTTAGGAAGCGCCGGTACACTTACCCAATTATTACAACAAGCAAAAACAAAGGAAGAAGAAATAGTTGGAATTTATTTAAATTGCGACGATAAACTCTACAGTTACGAATTAAACAGAGCCTGGCTACTTGCCTTAATTCATATGGGTTACGAAACAAAATTAGTTGAGAAACAATTTCCTAATGTAAGAGAAAGTCTTTTATCTAATGAACCAGGAAATTTCTTAATGGCTTTATTAACCGAAGTAAGACAATTGGAACTATCAGCCCCAAACGATAGTGAAGAAGCTATATCAACCAATAGTCAATATAATGGTGGGGACTCTCCAACTGCTACCTCATTAGAAATACTATTAATGTTGAGCATGGGCTGTAAAGTAACTAGAAATATTGTTGAAAGAAATATTTCATTATACAAACCAATCGCTACCTTAGAATATCATGCCAGCTCATCTAGGGTAGATTTAACTCCTATTAAGGCAAGAACAAGCCATAGTACCCCATGTACTCCTGCCCCAAATAGTGTTACCTGCAATTCAGTATGCACTAATGGTGCATCATCTACAGAAGTTAGAGCTTCTTCTTTACCTTATTCCCCAGCCATCCCTAGTCCAGATGGAGTAGCTAGAACTCTATTATCATCGTTACCACCTTCTTCATCATCAAATACTAGTAGTAGCCAAGAACATGATAGTGGTGCTACTCATAGCCTTAGATCTGCTCTCATTTTTCAGGGGACTACTAACCCTGATGAAAGTACTACTCCACAACAACAAATTTTGGAGAATGCTAATGTTAGCCTTGGGTCTAGAACTAATAGAGCTTTGTTCTCCTGATAATTTACAATTTTTTAAATTAACCCCTCACTTTAATGTGAGGGGGCTTTATTAGAAAATTTCTTAATCATTTTTCGCAACCGTTCACAACCAAGTCGCACTGATGTCTCTGTTGGCCCAAATGAAAGTCTTATGTATTGATTAAATCTGGAAGAAACAGCACGTCTTCTCTTACCTGGATTAACATCAAAAAATTCACCAGGAACGCAAATAACTTTTTCTTTAAGGGCAGCTTGAAAAAAAGACATCCCTGTTGAAATTGGTTCTGGAAGTTTCGAGAGATCCGCAAAAACATAAAAAGTTCCCTGCGGCTCATTTTTTACAATCATACCCATAGAACGGCATTCTTCTAACAAAAAATTTCGTTTTCGTTTAAATACCGATTGGATTGCGCTATTTTCAGAATCAATAACATTATCTTCAAGAAGTGCTATTGCTGCTTTTTGCAAAGGGCGAGAGGCTCCACCATCTAAAAAACTTCCAGCTGAAGAAATTGCTTCTATTATTGAGCTTGGGCCTATTGTCCAAGCAATTCGCCAACCAGAATAGCGCCAATTTTTAGTTAGCCCATCAATAATAACTATTTGATCTTGGTTTACATCCTTAACATATTGAGCTGCACTTATCATCGATATACTCTCATTCCAAATATAATGAGAATAAAATTCATCGAATAAAAAAGTACACCCTAAAAGCCGCGCTACATCTAACCAATCAGAAAGAGCCTCACCAGCAATAACTTGTCCAGTTGGGTTACATGGATTTGAAAGTAAAACGGCAGAAAGTCCTCTCCCAACAATTTCTCGTTTAAGTTCCTCTTTTGAATAGGCGTAACCATTTTCTGGTTCTAGGGCAATTGGAATTGGGGTAAAAAGACGAAAAACATCAAGTAATTCTTCATAGGCAGTATAATCTGGCAAAAAATGTCCTAAATTAATTTGACCGAGAGAAGCTGCAACTCTGGTAAGTGCTACACGTCCACCAGCCGAAATAGCAACATTTTCAGCTGAATATTGGGATTTCATTCCACGCCTAAATCTACGATTATACATGTTTGCAACTGCTTCTCTTAACTCCATGAGACCAGCAACCGGAGCATATTCTTGCATTAAATCATCAAGAACAATAGATCCTATTCGAGGCGTAGCACCAGGAAGTGCTCCACATTCTGGCATCCCTTGCCCAAGGTTTGCCCAACTTACTCCATTTTCTTTACCAAAACCAAGCTTCTGGGCCTCGGTGGTAACATAAATTACACCAGTTTTGGGAACAGATCTAAAACTAGTTAAACAATTAGAAGTAGAAAATGTGTTCATAGTTATTCCTATTGCCAAAAATAAAATTGAAAATGATTAGTATACTAACACAAAATTTTATGCTATTTAACTTTTTTGCATAAAAAAAACAGAGTATACTTATTTTTTTTAAAAATATAAAAAATACTAAGTATGCAAAAACAAATAATCATAAAAACCCCTATAGAAATAGAAAAAATGCGCATTGCTGGTACTTTAGCCGCAGAAGTTTTGGAAATGATAGAACCATATATACAGCCAGGTATAACTACTGGAGAATTAAATGATATTTGTCATGGTTATATAGTAAACAAACAACAGGCAATACCGGCACCATTAAATTATTTCGGTGGAAATAAATATCCTTTCCCAAAATCAATATGCACTTCGGTAAACCATGAAGTTTGTCATGGTATCCCTGGAAATAGAATTTTACACCGTGGAGATATAGTTAACATAGACATAACAGTAATAAAAGATGATTACCATGGTGATTCTAGCAAAATGTTTTTTATAGGTGAGCCATCTATTTTAGCTAAACGTTTGGTTAACATTACTCAAGAATGTTTATACTTAGCCATTAAAGCTCTAAAACCAGGAATTAATAGCAACATTATTGGTAAAACAATTCAAGAACACGCAGAAAATGCTGGATTTTCAGTAGTTAGAGAATATTGCGGACACGGAATTGGTCGTAAATTTCACGAAGCACCTCAAGTTTTACACTACTATAGTGATAACCCTGTAAATAATTTTATCCTACAAGAAGGCATGATTTTTACAATTGAACCAATGATTAACGCAGGAACAAGAAACGTTAAAGTAAAACCAGATGGTTGGACTGTTGTTACTAAAGATCATAAATTATCTGCCCAATGGGAACATACTATACTAATAAACAAAACTAATGCCGAAATCTTAACTAAGCGTTCTGAAGAAAATTTTAATTTTGTTTAACTAAAATATTTATCTCTTGTCAAAAAATAAACCAAAGCTATACTTTAGCTAATTAGGTCTCAAGAAGTATGAACGATTATGAATAACACAACATTTACAATGAGGGCTACCGTGTCAAATTTATTTGTTACTTATTTTGTTTCACAACAAAACGAAACTCAACAAAAATTTATAGATCTTTTTTTAAGTAATCAAGAACAACATTCTATAGTTAGTACATTTACAGAAGTATCAGAAAGTCGTTCTAACCGTCGCCCTAGTAAGTGGCCTCAGTTACAAAAAGCTATAGCAACATGTAAAGAAAAAAATGCAACATTACTTATAGCAGAACTAGGAACTTTAGCTAGCATAGAATCATTTGTTAATACTTTGCTACATACTGAAGTTAATTTTTATTGTTGTGATCAACTTTTTATAAATCACGACATCCTAGATGCCTTACACAAACATTCACAAGTACAAAAGAAAGTACATAGCAGATTAATACGAGAAGGATTAGGAAAAACTTCTGCAAAATCAGGTAATCCTAATGCTGCAGAAGTGATCAGTAAAGTTAATAAACCAAAAATAGATGCTGCTATTGTATTTGCTTTCTTACTACAACCAATTATTGCCCATTACAAACAATTAGGCTATTCCCAACGACAAATGGTAAAATCTTTAAATGAAGAAGGATTTACTGCTCCAGAAGGAGGTAAATGGGTGCTTAGCCAACTACAAAAAGTTCTAGATCGGGTAAAAGTTAACGAAGTAGTTATGCAAGTTAAACCAATTATAGAACCTTTGTTAAACAATAATTCAACTATTAGTACTATTATTGAAGAACTTAATAAACAACAAATTCCTGCTATTAAAAAAACTCTTTGGGACGAATCTCAGGTAAACAAAGTATTAACTAGATTAGAACAAATTAAAGATATAGAAAATATAAATAAGTTTGTACTTACCTTGTTACCAGTAATGCACGAATTTAAGGCAAGAAATTATTCGTCTAAACAAATACTACAATATTTAGAAAAACATGACATTATTGTAAGCAATGCTGTTGTTTGTAATTAATGTAAGGAGAGTAAACCATGAAATTAAATGATACAGAAGTAAATAATGCTTTAATTAAAATTAAACAACTCTTAGGAAATATTACTTTAGTAGAAGAATTAGAAATGGCCATAAAACACATTCCTACTTATACTAAAATTATTAAAACCCATATAACTCAATTACAAAATGTCTTAGCATCAGACAAACACCATAATAAAAATTTAGAAAATATTAATTTATCACCAACTGTTAAACAACTTATAAATATTTTCGATAACTTACAAAATGACGATTTACAATTATTAGAAGATTTACAAAATATGGCGACAAATTGGCAGACTACGGAAAATGTAGTGGCTGAAATTACATAATAATTTTTTTAGTAGAGTTTTGTAATTGTCTAAGCTTAATAATTTAAAAAAACAATTAACAAATATTACTAACGATTGTGATTTAACTGATCTAATATTAAATTTTTTCAATAAAGAATTTTCCTCCCAAGATTATTTACATTTATTAAGACAAGAACGTTGGAAGTTTGGGATCTATTGCCCATTTTGCCAATCAATAAACATTCAAAAACAACCAATTAATGAAGACGAAAACATTTTAAGATACTTATGTTTAAATTGTAATAGTGTTTTTGAGGATGATACTGGATCACCTTTATCCGGATCTGGGATCCCTTTGCATATTTGGCTCCAATGTTGGTATTTAAGTCAATACTGTGGCTCCATGCAATGTATTGCTGATAGACTTAATCTAGATCTAGGTACCATAATTAATATGTTACATAATATGCAAAATTTATTTCAAGCTGAAACATTAATTTTAAAAAAAACTAATAATGCTTTAGATTCTACTAATAGTCTTGTTTATAGCCAAAAAAAACATTTTGAAGAAGAATCGAAAAAAAAATTATTAATTTTAGGTGATACTAGCAAACAACCAACAGATACCGCTGAATACCGACGCCAAAAAAACAGAACTCATAATAATAAATCTAACAAAAAACCTAAAGTTTAAAGATCCTCAGTTGTTAAATGAAAACTTAAGGTATAATCACTATTTTTCCCCTGCATATTAAATGTTACATAGTGGGGTGAATCTTTACTAATAATTTTTTTAATTTGGATAGGTTCTTTAAAATTAGCTTTGTCCCAAATAATTTTTATTTTTTGATCATTTTGGGCTTGATTATCTAAAACTAATTTAATGCTTCCTAAATCTTCATCACTATCTAATGGAGGAAATTCATTCTCTATTAAAGATATTATTAACTCCTTCTTTTCTCTAGACTTAACTAACCCTTTCCATAAACGAATATCTGTAATCTTCAAAAAATCTTGTTGTAACCAATGTTTAGGATAAGTAGGGATCCGATATTCTTTAGGACGATTTATATTAGAGTACTCGGTAACTTGCATATAAATTCGGTTTTTTGGGTTATTAGGCTTGCTTGCTTTTATGTGCTCTAAATATACTTCTACTACTACATTAGGATTATGGTGGCTAGCATTAACATTTATGCAACTTAAACTTATTATCAATAAACATAAGAATTTTTTAACCATATTATATATTTTAGCTAAAAAATATAATACTGCTTATAATAAAAATAATAAAAAATGACCAGAACAATTCTGGCCATTTTTTACTTTATAACTTATTAAATTAGAGGTGCCGGTACTCTTACTCTAAAATTACTAAAAGTAGATGCCGCAGTATCATTAATTGTGTTTGCTGCTACGCTAGCACCATGTGCTAACGCACTAGCTGCATAACATGTACCATTCCAAGTACCAACAGCAGCAGGCTTTATTGCATTGCTCCAAATAAAAGGAACTGCTGTTTTTACAGTAAAACGAAGAACTTTTGGTACTGCCCAACATATTGCAGAAGACGCAACAAAACCAATAGCACCACCAGTAGCAGCTCCTACTGCTGGAGCAACATTAGTTGCATAGGCATAAGCTGTTGCACTTGTACTTTCCATAGCAGCTACCCTACCTGCATTAAAGGCCATAGCTCTAGCTGTTGCTGCTATACCCATTTTAGGAGTGATTGTTATTGCCGGTATACAGTACCCAATACCTACTCTAGCTGCTTTAGCTGCAAACCCAGGTAAAAATACTTGTGATACTCCAGAACCTACTGTAGCCCCAGCAACAGCACATAGGCTTCTTTGCGGCACAGAAACTGCTGGTGCAGCAGTAGCTGGTATATTATCTGCCTGATTATTTACTGCTGGTACTGGTATTATTTGTATCGGTAATCGTTGTAACGGTAGTACTGTGTTATTTACTCTTGATGCTCTTAATGCTGCTCTTCTTGCAGCAACTCTTGCTAAACGTGTTGGCATACGACAATCTCCTTTACATAATTTTTTTTATAAGAGCAATTTATATTACAAAAAGAAACATTACAAGCATATACAATATAGGTAGTTACAATATTCAAGATAGTTAATAGGAACATGCACAAAGTATGTATATACAAATATTTTAAGTATTACAAACCTCAAGAATTATCTCCTTTTAAATTTCTCTCCTCAGAACTATTTAATCTATTTTTACTATAATTAAATTATATATTTAGTTTTCTTGATTATTTTAGTAGAACAAAAAATTATGAGTACTGAAAAAAAACCAAATCTTCCACCACTTACAGATTCTACCATCACAAAATTAAACCAATTATTAGAAAACATACAAAAAGATCCAACAATATTTAATGAAATGGAATCATTAAGAAAAACTACTTATTACCGAACAGATCCAGTACAAGATATAAAACCTGGAGAATTAGATCCTGATGATACATTAGACAGAAAACAACAAGAAATACGAAAGAAAATTTCTATATTGCAGCAATTTGTTAAAGAATCACAACAAATGAATGGTACAAGTAAGCTTGTATTGAATAAAGATGAAATCACACTTGTAAACGAATTAATAGAGATATTTAAGCTTGAACATAATGAATTGCTTGAAGAAGCTAAAAATGCTGTAACTACGTTAACCAAAGGAGAAATAGGGGCTAATAATAAAGATGATCTATTAGCACAAAAACAACAACAACAAAGGAGAGCAGCTGAAAAGGATAGTAAGATAGAAAAATTAATAGAAGATTTTCTAAAAGAAGGAAAATTTCCATCAACTCCAAAATCTACCGATCAAATAGATTTCTCCCCCCATGATCCTGCTAGTGGCCCAATAAAACACGGAAGAAGACAGAAATAATACAACAATAGCAAATAACTTTGTATGAGCGTATCAATACTGAATAACTATAATAAGTATTATAGATAATATAAAGAACTTACTAACGGCCAAATATCTTGTGGATCCTTTAAAAAATAATTTGCCGGCCAACTTAACGCTGATTTTCTATTTCCTACATACCCAAATAATGCTACTCCTGTTTTTACGCCTGCCGCATTACCAGCTAATATATCTTGCTCAGCATCGCCAATAAATAAACATTTTTTAGAATCAACTTGTAATTTTTTTATAGCTAATAATACTGGATCTGGGTGTGGTTTTGGTTTAACTACCATATCAGAAGTTATTAAACAGTCTATTTTATTTGATAAATTAACATTATCTAGAACTGGATGCGCAAATTCTAAAGTTTTATTGGTTACTACAGCAATTTTTAATCCAGCATCTTTTATTTTAGTAATTAATGCCTCTATTCCTGGGAATAACTTACTGGTTCCAAAAGTAGATTGCCGATATAAGATTTTAAATCTATTCACTAATTTGCTTAAATCCTCATTAGATAAGCTACTTGCATCTATATTTAAAGCAACACTTAAAATTCTCTCTAAACCAAAAGAAATATTATCTTTTAATAAGTTATGATCTACTATCGGCTTATTTAACTCCTTACATAACGCATTAATTACTTCAATAATATCACCAGCCGTATCTATTAAAGTACCGTCTAAATCAAATAAAATTGCCATAAACTACATCCTATCTACTAATTGTAAACCAAGAAGATTAAATCCTGTTCTTAAAATTCTAAGAACTGCCTCACATAACAATATTCTACTATTTTGAAACTGTGTTCCTTCTACTCGACAATGATGGAAAAACGCATGAAATTCTTCTGCTAATAGATATAAATAATCTGTTAACCTATTTGGCATTAAATCGACTATAGCGGCTTTTATAGTATCTTGAAATTTGCAAATCTTGATAGCTAAATCTTTTTCGTAAGATTCTATTAATTGAATTTTTGTATTTGAGTTTATTAATTCATCAACATTAATAGAGATTTTGTTTTTAATACTATTAATACGAACATATGCGTAAGACAAAAATGCAGCGGTATTGCCGGTAAATTGTAACATTTTATCATAATCAAAAACATAATCGCTATTGCGGTTGTTAGATAGATCGGCATATTTTATGGCATTAATTCCCAAAACATGGGATAATTTTTCTAATTCTTCAGTTTCTATATTTTGGTCTCTCTCTAATATTAATTTTTTGGCTTTTAAGATAGCATTGTTTATTAAATCTTTTAATTTTTCTGTCTCACCTTCTCTAGTTTTAAATTTCTTACCATCATTACGCAAAACCAAACCAAATGGTACATGACTAACCTTTGTTACATTATCTTGTAAATACCCAACCTGTTTAGCTGCTGTAAATACCATAGAAAAATGTAAAGATTGTCCACTATCCGTTACATAAATCAACCAATCACCATGATCTTTTTGTACCCTATACTTAATAGCAGCTAGATCTGTCGTAGCATAATTATACCCACCATCAGATTTTTGAATAATAAGCGGTAATGGTTGTTGTTCTTTGTTAATAAAACCAGGTAAATAAACACATTTTGCACCATTTGATTCTTGCAATAGTTTTTTTTCTGTAAAATCATCTAGAACTTGTTTTAGCATATTATTATAAAAAGATTCACCTCTATCTATAATTTTTATATCTAATAATTGGTAAATTTCCTTATAAGATTGAGCTGATATTTCGCAAATGTTTTTCCAAATTATTAAAGAATTTTGATCTCCAGATTGTAAAGCTACTACTTCTTTTTGGGCTGCTTTTTTAAAATCCGCATCGGTATCAAATAAGACTTTAGCTTGTTTATAATATTCCACTAAATATGCTGGTGTTAGTGGCTCAGATAATTTATCATTAATTTTTAAATAATAAATTAACATACCAAACTGCGTACCCCAATCGCCAATATGATTAATACGTAATACTTTGTAATTCAAAAATTCAAAAATTCTTGCTAAAGAATCCCCAATAATAGTGGAACGTAAATGCCCAACATGCATCTCTTTTGCAATATTTGGTGAAGAAAAATCAATAATTACTTTCTCTTCTTTAGGTATATTATTAGAACCAGGTGATTCTTTTTCCCAAGAAAATTTTCCATATTTTAAAAACAATTCTATGTTTTTTTCTAAAAAATCACTTGCTAAAGTAAAATTAATAAAACCAGCACCAGCTATAGAGAGATCTGAAAATATATTTTCTTTACTGTTATTATCTCGTAATTTAATTAAAATATTTTCAGCTATAACTTTAGGTGGTTTACCCAAAATTTTAGCAAATCGCATAGCACTATTTAATTGGTAATGACCAAACTTAGCATGTGAAGTACTGGTAACTTCTATGTTTACTTCGGCTAATTCTGGATAAACTGCATTAACAGCTAATTTACATTTTTCTATAATTAAATCAATTAAACAAAACATAGGAACGTGCACCCCATTACTTTAACATTTATGAAAAATTACCCAAAATAATAACGACGGCCTTAATATATATTGTAATTTTAAAATGTTAAGGTAATGGGGTGCACGTTCCATATTTATAAAGCTCTTGCCATTGGTTTTAATTTTTCTATTATTCCATAAATAATAGATAAAATTAATACAGCTAATAATAAACCCCATTTTACATGATTTTGTTTAACAAAAAGCACCCAAACTACAATGCTAGATAAAATAATGTTTACTATAATAACTCCATATAAAACTTCCGCATGAGAAAAACCCATTCTTTGTAACCTTTGACATGCATGCTCACGATGGGCAGTTGCCAAATTTTCTTTTCTACACAACCGCCTTATAACAGTAATAGTTGCATCAAACCAAAATACTCCATATAAAATTACCCAAAAAGCAACAGGAATATTATACCAAAGATCTCCTATTAAAGAAAAAAGTGCCACTAAAAACCCCAAACAATAACTACCAACATCCCCCATAAATACTTTTGCTTTAGGCCGATTCCAAACCAAAAAACCTGCAACTATAGGCACTAAAGACCAAGATAATAATGCCATAGAAGTAGCATTTGCATCCCAAAATAATAATCCACCCATACCAAAAACAAACAATGCTTCAACTGCAGCAATGCCATCTAAACCATCCATAAAATTATAAAGATTAGTAGACCATACTAAACCTAATATCGTGAGCAGAATACCATAGTAACTTAAATTAATAAGAGAACGACCAAACAAATGTAAAGCTGGAATTTTCCCCACCACTACCACACATAAAATACTCGCTAACATTTGGATTACTAGACGTCTTTTAGCAGTTAATTCTTTATGATCGTCCCAATAACCTACTATAGAAACAATAAGAGTACCTGGCAGAAATATTAATAATTCTTTAAGTGAAATCCAATTAAAGATAAATCCTATTAATAAATTAACACACCAAAATAAAACAAAAACTATCCCGCCGCCTAATGGTATAAGATCCTGATGTGATGAACGAGCATTAGGAATAGCTACGAGTCCTTTTTTACTTGCATATATAGAAAATATTCGGACAAATATTATAGAAAATAAAAAAAGGATTAAGCCATATCCAATAAAAAATGAGTTGCTTAACATATTAAATTACTAGACCCTATTTCTGATTATTGCAATTATTGCATTTTATATAATTTATTGGAAGAATGTAAAAATGTTTATAAAAACTAAATACTTAAATGCTGATCAGCCTATAATTAGCAAGATTATTCATATTGTTTTACTATTACTTGCCTTTAGCATACCTGTATCTACATCTATAACAACTATATTATTAACACTTTTTATGTTGCTATGGATAATAGAAGGTAACTATCAAACAAAATCCATGTATATATGGCAATACACAGCTTGTTTTGCCTCAATTTTTTTATTAATTAGCCTAATAATAGGAAGTATATATTCCTCTGCCAGTTGGTCTGAAATTATGATCTTTTTAAAAAGAATGTCTAAATTAATATACCTACCTTTTTTTATTTTTTATTTTAGAGATCCCACTCAAAGAAAATGGACTATAAATGCTTTAATTATCTCTGGCTTTATTACTACCATTGTAGGATTAACATATGGTTCTGCGATGCCTTTAAAAAATAGCATCGATACTTCTCTAGTAATAACAGTTACAACTTTTTTATTGTTACACAAAATAAATTTACAAAACAAATTATACGTTAACATTATTATATTATCATTAAGTTTAATTAATGTTTTTTATTTATTTTATATTTCAGGTGGGAAGACTGCTCAACTAATATTTATATTATTAATTCCGGTATTTTTTATTCAAAAAATACATTTATTAAATAGTTCTAAAAAATATTTAATACTTATTCCAACTACTTTAATTATAACTATATTACTGTTTTGTGGATTATTCACCAAAAATCTATACCCAATGTGGCATTTGGTTATTACCAAATATAATGATTATAAAATTAATCCAACAAAATATGAAAATACTTCTACCAATGAACGCAATTCCGTATCAGAAAGATTATTATTCTACCAAAATACTTTATCACTAATAAAACAAAAACCTCTGTTAGGGTGGGGAACTGGAAGTTTTGTACCGGAATATAAAAAACTTGCTGAATCCAATCATACAATGATAACTACCAACCCCCATAATGAATATTTGTTATGGTGGATCAACTTAGGAATTTTGGGAGTTGGAATATTATTATGGTGGTTTTACATTTTATTTAAAACTAGCTTTATTCTACAAGATTATGAAAAACATATCCTACAAAGCATAATTTTAACTATATCTATTGGTTGTTTGGCTAATTCTTGGATTATGGATTTTGTTCCTGGATATTTATTTATTATTTTAACTGCTGTCTCTTTAGGGGCCCTACCAGATGCTAGAATTAAAACAAATTTCTGAGCAATTTAACACGCTAATTATTAATTCTAAACAACATGCCACTTTAATAGTAGAGCTAATCGGCGCATTATGGATCTTAAATATAATAAACTTATCAACTGGTAAAACTTTAAATGTTTTAGGAGTGGTACCTCGTAATAAGCGTGGTTTATTAGGAATTATGTTTTCTTGGGCTATACATGGTAATTTTAATCACTTATTTTTTAACTCTATACCTCTATTTACTTTAAGTTTATTACTAATTTCTTTTGATAAACAAATGTTTTTTAATTTAACCATCATAATAATTCTATTAGAAGGATTAAGTGTTTGGTTGTTTGGAAGACGCGGTAACCATATAGGAGCCAGCGGTTTAATAGCCGGATATTTTGGCTTTGCATTAATTTTTGCTTATGAAAGCGCAACTATTGTTAGCATTTTATTAGGTATACTTGTCTTATATTATTTTGGCGGAATTTTGTTAAGTTTTTTTCCAACTGAAGCTAAAACTTCTTGGGAAGGACATTTATTTGGATTTTTAGCAGGAATTACTGCATTTTTTATTTTATTTAAATATAAAATTATGCCAATTGAGTACATTAACTCGCTATATACACATTAGGAATTTGCACAAAATAATTTTTAAAAACATTATGGCTCAAAAAACATCCAATGAATTATTTAGTTTATCATCTTTAGATGAGCTAAAAGAGTATGTTAAATATTGTAAAACGGTTTTAGATTTTATAAATGATATTGTTATTCTATTATCCCCCACATTAAAAATTAAATTGGTTAATAATTTTGCAATCTCTTACTATCATTTGAAGATTAAAAATATAATAGAAAAAAATTTCTCTGAAATAGAAGATCTATCTACATCATTTAATATTATCATAAAAAAATTAAAACTATTAAATAGCACTACTCTCCCCTTTATTAAATTTAACACAACTGAAAGCAACAAACAAAACGAACAGATACAATGGATTGGATCTTATTTGGCAAATCAAAGAAATTTACCCATAGGAATAATATTGATCGGTAAAATTAATACCAATGATATATCCGAAAAAAGAATTAACTATTTACAAAATTGCCTAGAAACTATAATTGATAATGTTCCTGGAGATATTTACTGGAAAAACAAACAGGGAATTTATTTAGGCTGTAATACCGCCATGGTAAAAAAAGCTAGATTAAAAACCAAATTAGATATTATTGGTAAAACCGATAATGAGCTATGGCCAGATTGTACATTTTTGGAACATGATAATGAAGTAATGGCTTTAGATAAAATTATTAAGGTTCAAGAACAGGTATCTGTTAGTGGTGAAAACCTTTATTTTACAAGCATTAAAGCTCCTTTAAAAGATGAAAATAATCAAATAATAGGTATAGTTGGTAACTCATTAGATGTTACTGAGTTAGTAAATGCTCGAGAAAAAGCAGAAGAAGCAAACAACATTAAAACTCAATTTTTATTAAACATGCAACACGATCTCAAAACACCGTTAAGTAATATCATTGGGCTAGCAAATATTTTAAATGCTATAGAAGATTTGCCTAAAAAAACGAAAAAATTTATTAATTACATGAAAATTTCTAGTGAAAGATTAATGGATTTAATTGTAGATATTCTTCAATATACTAATCTTGAAACTAACCATAATTTAGAATGGAAATTTAATTTAAAAGAACTAATCCAAAAAACTATAGAATTACACATAATATCTATACGACAAAAAAATTTAGAAATTATAATTGATTATAATAATGATGTACCTATAGAATTAGTTGGAGATCGCGATAAAATACACAAAATTTTACTAAACTTATTTGATAATGCTTTAAAATTTACCGAACACGGTACAATTAAGATCACTATAAAAATTGTCAAGGTTATTGATTATCCCAAAGTAATTTTAGAACTATCTATAGAAGATACTGGTATAGGAATCCCAGAAGATAAATATGAAGCTATTTTCGATCGCTTTATGCGACTATCCCCCACTAGTAGTAACCTTTACAAGGGTATAGGATTGGGTTTATGGACAGTAAAACAATTAATTAAAGATATTAATGGTGAGATTTATGTAACAAGCAAAATAGGGGAAGGGTCTAAATTTAGCTGTATCTTCCCTTGTAAAAGGGCATTAATAGATGGGTAAAGAAAATCAACTTAAGTTTTTATTAGTAGAAGACGAGCCTATTGCCCAAATAGTAGCACAAATTATTGTAGAAAAGGCTGAGTACTCTTTAGATCTCGCCGAATCAGCCTCTAAGGCTCTAAAATTAATTAAAAATAACCAATATAATATTATTTTGCTAGACTTAGGTCTACCAGATATGTCTGGTATTGATCTTGCAAAAAAAATAATTGAAAAAATAAAAACTCCTATTATAGCGATTACTGCTTTTAATTCTGAACAAAAAAAACATGAATGTATTAATGCTGGCTTTAAAGATTTTGTAGAAAAACCTCTTACAGAAAATAAGTTACGCACTATTGTTAAAAACTTTATTCACTAAGTATACTCTAAGCTAATGAATTTTCGGTGCTCTAAAAAACAAGTCGTGAAACTCGCCTTTCGCAAAGTAAGGAGCAACTAGAGTCCAAAGAGGCTCAAACAACACTCCTTGTTTTTTAGAGCACCGAAAACAGATTAGCTGAGAGTATACTTACAAAAAACTTTCTCTAGACGCCCACAAATAAATTAACATTGACCAAATAGTTAAAAGAACTGCTAAATAAAGACATCCATAGGCAACTAACATAATTTTACTATAATCTGGAGGTACTGCCAATAACATAGTAATAGCTACCATCTGTAGGCTAGTTTTAAGTTTTCCTAACCATGATACTGCTACATGGGTACGCCGCCCAACCTCTGCCATCCACTCCCTTAAAGCAGAAATTACAATTTCTCTACAAACAATAACTGCTGCAGGTATAGAAAACCAACGAGTAGCATGCTCTTCAACCAATAAAACCAATGCAACCGCTATAATTAATTTATCTGCAACTGGATCTAAAAATGTTCCAAAAGCTGATTCTTGCTGTAATTTTCTAGCTAAATATCCATCTAAATAATCCGTTAAACTCGCTAAAATAAATACTACTGTTGAAAAGATATAATGGCATTTCCATGGTAAATAAAAGGTTATAACAAAAATAGGAATCAAAGAAATTCTTAATATTGTTAAAGTATTCGGTACATTTAAAAATTTATTCATAATATTTTATCACGCCGCCATCGATGCGAATTTATAGCAAATTTATGGGCCGCATCTCTAATCTTTAATAATAGCTTAAAAACTTGATTAGTAGATTGCAAGTTTAATTGAGCTCCATCTGATGTAAGATAGATTTTTTCTAACCCAAACTTTCTTTCTGGGCCTTTAGCAACCCCTAATAAATTAATTGGTAACCTACAGGGGGCTATTCGCGACTTAAAACAATTTATAACTTCTTCAGCTACAGCCAATTGACCCTTGCCACCATCTACCATTAATAAATCTGGTGTTAATTTTGGATCTACTACCACTTGTTCCATATACCTAGTAATAGCTTTTTGTAGTGCTTGGTAATCATCTCCAGGATTAGTAGTTTTTACATTAAATAACCTATAACTGGATTGTTCTTTACCAAAAACATTAAAAACTACACAAGCAGCAATAGTTTCTTTACCAGCTGTATGGCTAATATCAAAACATACTATCCTCTCTATAGGTTTAGTTCTAGCTATCAACTCAGCCAAATTTTTAAAATTGTTTTTTTGGGTCTTAAACTCAACTATTCTAATATTTAAAGCTTCTTCTGCACTAGTTTGAGCTATTTTTTGCCACGCTAATTTATTACCTTTACCTCTACAAGACAATTTAATTTTGATTGCTTTAGAAATTAATTGCATATTACTTGAACTACCTATATTTATAGCTGTTAAAATTTCTGATATGGAACCAGTGCTAGGTGATTTATTGTTAAGATAATGTTGCAAAATAAATTCTTCTAAAAAATCAGCATCACTATTATTAATGGTGAATACTGTTTTTTTTGAAAAAAATTGTTGACTATATAAAACATCTCCTTGTCTCACTCGCAATAAATGAATGCAAATTAGTTTTGAACTAACCGCTATACCAAGAACATCAACATCTACTCGCCCTTTATTAGTAACTGCTTGTTCGTTTTGCAATAATGATAATGATTTAATTTGATCGCGCAATTTTGCAGCTTTTTCATAATCCATTAAATCTGATGCATCTTGCATTTGTAATTTTAAATTTTTAATAAGTAATTTAGATTTGCCTTGTAGAAATAATTTTACATTTTCTACATCTTTAGCATAAAAATCGGTACTAATTAGTCCAACACATGGTGCAGTACAACGTTTTAATTGATACTCTAAACATGGTTTTGTTCTATTATTAAAAAAAGTTGCATTACAGCTGCGTAATTTAAAAATTTTACTTAATAAATCTAAACTGGTTTTAACGGCATTTATATTAGGATATGGACCATAAAGGATCCCGTTTGCTTTACTATTACTACGATTTTTATTCCGGAAATACTTAATGCTTGGATATTTTTCATTTGTTAATAATATATAAGGATAACTTTTATCATCCCTAAAAATAACATTATATTTTGGTTTTAGCTGATTAATTAATTTGTTTTCCAACAACAAAGCTTCTATTTCGTTTTTAGTAATCGTTATTTCAATGTTGTTTATTTCTGAAATTAATACACTAGTTTTTAAATTAATATATTTAGTATTTTTTTTTTGGAAGTAGCTTTTAATTCGATTTTTTAAATTTTTAGCTTTACCAACATAGATTACCTGATTTTTATAATTATACATAGTATAAACACCAGGATTTTCAGACAAATTTTTTAAAAAAAATTCAAAATTCAAAATTTTTAAGAAATCTCCAGGGTATCTAATATTTTATGACGAATAGCCAAATGAGTTAATTCTACATCGCTAGACACACTTAACTTATCGAAAATACGATATCGATAACTATTAACTGTCTTTGGACTTAAACAAAGTTTATCTGAGATTTCTTGTACTTTTTGTCCGCCGGTTATCATCATCATAATTTGTAATTCTCGCTCTGATAACACATCTAAAGGAGAACCATTAGGGGTGGCAACATTTTTTAGAGCTAATTGCTGCGCAACATCTGGCCCTATATAATGCTTACATTTACCTGAATAAACTATTTGTATAGCGTTGATCATTTCATTAATGTCTGCATCTTTGGTTAAATACCCAACTGCCCCAGCTTGTAAAAACTTTGATGGGAATGGTTCCTCTCCACAAACCGTTAAAGCAATAATTTTAACGTGTGGTTGATTTTTAATCATCTTTTTAGTAGCTTCTAAACCACCAATTCCTGGCATTCTAACATCCATTAAAACTACATGTGGGTTTTTATCTTTAGCTATACGTACTGCTTCTTCCCCGCTACTAGCTTGCCCAATAACGCATATCCCATTTTCTTCTAAAATGCTAGAAATTCCTGCTCTAACTATAGGATGATCGTCCACTATCAATACATTTATTAAAGGTTTTGTTAAAGGTTTTATCACAATTCCCCCCTCCTCTAAGAAAAATTTTATCTCGGAGAGGCAGGGATTCGAACCCTGGGGGGAGGAACGCTCCCCTACGGTTTTCAAGACCGTCGCTTTCGACCACTCAGCCACCTCTCCAAAGAATATGCGACATTGTATACGCATAATATACATCAAACAACTCTAAAATGAATTTAAACTACAACAAAAATATGTTATTTTTAATTATTTGTAGTTCTACAAGCAATCTGTACTAAAATTTTGGAGAAAATGTATATGAAGCCATTTAAACTTATTCAAGGCAACAATAATAACATAAGTAAATTTGAAGATGAAATTGTAGAAGCAATGGAAAATGGCTACGAATTTAACGGTGAAATGATTGTAAAAACAATAGAGAATGCTAACAAACCAACTGAAATATTATTTTTTCAACCAATGACTATAGACGAACATCTAGATTTTGAAGATGAAGATTTTCCAAATAACGAACACGACGAAGAAACTGAAGTTTAAATGGAACACTTTACGGACTTGGAGCTGTAGGCATTGCTACTAAATTTATAGGTACTTCTGGATCCTGAGGTGTTTCTGTTAAATCTTTAGATGTCTCAGTTGGATTTACTCTAGGATCATTTTGGTTCATAAGTGTTGCTTTAGTAGTTTTTCCATAATTATACATAGGTAATAGTAAGTTTATTTGATGATGGTTTATAGCATTTTGCTGATTGTTTATAGTATTACCGGGATTATCAATCTCTAATACAGCTCTAACTAAAGTATCTTTCATTCCTATATTAGAACAGATCTGTTGTATTTCCGTTATCGCATCTTCGTAATTACGTCTGCAATTTTGACTATATACCACTGTAATCTTCCCCTAACTTAATGGACATCAATTTGTTAAAATCTATGAACAAATGAGGTGTTACCAAAATGACTAAGAAAAACTATAAAGCATATACAAATGAATTTAAAAGAGAAGCCATAAAATTGGCTTTAGAATCTT